>JAPLCR010000676.1 GCA_026392135.1 Armatimonadota bacterium | reverse complement strand
AGCTAGGTGTAAGTGGTCCCACTTTGCGCGGTTCCGGTGTTGATTGGGATGTTCGTAAGTCGAACCCTTATAGCAGTTATGAGGACTTCAATTTTCATGTTCCGGTAGGTACTTTCTGCGATGTGTACGACCGTTTCCGCGTGCGTATGGCGGAGATGTATCAGAGCCGTGAGATTATTAAACAGTGTATTGAGAAAATGCCGTCGGGACCTATTAACGTGGATGACCGCAAAATCGTTCCGCCCCCGCGTCGTGAGCTTGACAACAGTATGGAAGCGGTGATCCACCACTTCAAACTCTGGACAGAGGGCTTTCACCCGCCTGTTGGCGAGGCGTATGTTCCTCTCGAGTCGCCGAAAGGCGAAATCGGATTCTACATCGTGAGCGATGGAACCAATCGCCCGTACCGTGCCCACCTGCGCCCGCCTAGTTTTATGAACCTTCAAGCCCTCTCTAAGATGTGCGAAGGTAGACTGCTAGCGGACGTGGTCGCGGTTATCGGTAGCATAGACATCGTTCTAGGCGAGATAGATAGATAGAAGGAAAACGGATGGCTGAGAGTGTGACCTCTAATATCCGAGAACCTCAACCCACTCCCGCAAAGGAGTCTCGGTTCTCCGAACTGGCGATAGCCGAACTGGAAGAGATTGCTTCCCACTACCCTGAGCGTAAAGCCGCCTGTCTTCCCGGGTTGTGGATAGCGCAACGCGAGTACGACGGCTACTTGCCGCCTGCCGCCATTCAAGAGGTGGCAGATAGGCTGGGGCTATCCTACTCTGAGGTAGAGGGAGTAGCGACTTTCTACACGATGTACAACCTGCGAAAGCGTGGGCGACATCACCTCGAAGTCTGTACCTGTCTTACCTGCGCTGTTAAAGGTGCGTATGATGTGGTGCATAAACTGGAGAAGGAGCTTGGTGTTCACGTTGGAGGAACTACTGCCGACGGTGAGTTCACGCTCTCCGAAGCAGAGTGCCTCGATTTTTGCGGCGCGGCGACGGTGATGCAGGTCGGAGATAAGTACTTCACCCAGCTTACTCCCGACAACGTGAAGCAGGTGATAGACGAGTTGCGTAACAGTCCGGACTACACCCCCGCGAAACTCGCTGACTCCATTGTAAAAGTGCTTGTCCCTGGCGCGAGCGCAACAGGTGGTGGCAGTTACTCTGCGGAAGACTTGAAGAATCCTGCGGGTCCCATGCTGTAGGAGGGCGGCAATATGTACAGTGTTGAGTGGACTGCGGATATCTACTTTGAAGCGGCGAAAGAACATTTGGCTACTGCGGAATTTCTTTTCGACAGAGGCGCTGAGATACAATCGCAAGACGGGTACGCAGATAACCGTTATTTTTACGCGCACTATTGGGCGGGAATCGCGATAGAGTGTATGTTGCGAGCGTATCAGAAGCGAATGAATTCAACGGAATGGGATGGTCGACACGATTTAATGAAGTTGTATCGTGACGCATTTGGCACTATTGTTCCAGATATACGAAAAGAAGAAATATCAAGCGCTTTAACAGATGTGATGAGAAGGTGGCATAGTTCGGATAGATATTCGACATCGGAAGGTTTGAGACGGTATTTGTACGCCAGAAGGTTTGACACCGGAGCAAAGGGCGGAGAACTCAAGAAGAATGCCCGGATTTTGGTGAACGCGGCGCGTTCTATAGTAGGTCTAGGAGGCAAGAAGTGGCAATATCTGTAGATGAGTTAGCGCAGACAGTCATTCGGATTTTAGAAACGCGCTTTGAAGGCGCGAAGGCGGATATAACTCCTATGCCCAATTCAGGAAGAGTTAGCGGGGAGATTGTTTGGGATGGATTTGAAGGCATCGAGCCAATAGATAGGCAAAAGATGGTGCGTACAGAACTCAATAGTATGTTGGGTATTCTCGCGACCTATGTATCGCTCATTTTGACCTTCACTTCTCAAGAAATCGAAGAGATACTCGCCGCTTAATTTCTGATTGTAAAGTTGACTACTAAACTTTCCCGACATGGGGAGAGGTAGAGGATAGAATCGAATGGCAATTCGCAATCTACTCTTTGAACACCGGGAAATCGCCGGCATCGAAGAGATGGACGTTTACGAAAAACTAGGCGGGTACGAAGGTCTCCGTCGCGCAGTCACGCTCGAACGACAGGCGGTCATTGACGAAATCAAGACCTCCGGTCTGCGCGGGCGCGGAGGCGCGGGCTTCCCCACATGGATAAAGTGGAACGGTATTCCCAAGAATACCGACAAGCCCCACTACCTCATCTGCAACGCGGACGAAGGCGAGACGGGAACCTACAAAGACCGCGAACTTATGCTCAAACTGCCGCACCTTCTCGTTGAAGGCATGGTTATCGCCGGATACGCCTGTTTGGGTACAGCCGGTTACATCTATATTCGTGGCGAATATGTGGAACCTGCGTGGCAGATTCGCAAAGCTATAGATCAGGCTTACAAAAAGGGCTACCTTGGCAAGAACATTCTCGGCATTGAAGGCTTCAACTACGACCTCTACGTTCACATGGGCGCGGGGAGTTACGAGTGCGGCGAAGAGTCTGCCCTGATGAGTAGCCTCATGGGCGAGCGCGGCAACCCGCGCCTTAAAGCACCTCACGCACCTCTACCCGTTCACGAGGGCGTATGGAAATCGCCAACACTCGTCAATAATGTGGAGACCTACTGCGCCGCGACATGGATTTTGAAAAATGGCGGTGCTGAGTACGCGAAGCTAGGCACAGAGCGAAGCAAAGGTACGAAAATCATCTCCGTGAGCGGGCACATAGCGAAACCTGCGAACTACGAAGTTGAGATGGGAACCCCGTTGCTCGAACTTCTTAAAGCCGGCGGCGTGACCGGCGGCAAGCTGAAAGCGGTTATCCCCGGCGGATCCTCCGTGCCTATCATGATCGCAGACAAGCTCGACAAAATCAACCTCGACTACGAGAGTTGTGCGGCAAGCGGAACGATGCTAGGCTCTGGTGGCTTTATGGTCTTTAATGATACAACAGATATCGTTCTGTTGATGAAGCGCACCTCCGAATTCTATATGCACGAATCGTGTGGAAAATGCACTCCCTGCCGTGAAGGAACGCGTTGGCTCTTTAAAATCCTTGACCGAATCACCTCCGGCGGCGGACGCGAGGGAGACATTGAGCTCTTGCTCGACATCTGTTCGCAAATTGACGGACGCTCCTACTGCGGACTCGGTGACGCGGCAGCGTGGCCCATCGTGGGGGCTATCAAGGCGTTCCGCGAGGAGTTCGAGTACTGGATAGAGCATAAGTGTTCTCCTATCGGCGACCATGCTGTTCCGCCCACACCCGTTGTAGTGAACCCGCTTTTGACCCTTACACCTGCTTAAATTTAGAGGATTCTCTATGCCTGATAACCGACTCACACAAACCGAGGCTTCGCTAAACCCTGCTGTAACGCAGATGGTCAATATCAAGATTGATGGTATCGAACTCCAAGTTCCCAAAGGAGAGAATATCATCGAATCGGCGAAGCGTGCCGGAGTGGACATACCCTATTTCTGCTACCACCCGCGACTCTCCAAAGGCGACGCGGCGAACTGCCGTATGTGTCTCGTGGACGTTTTTGCGCCGCGTAGAGCACCCGATGGCACGGTGTCACTTGCGAAAATGCCCAAACCGCAAGCGAGCTGTACCCTTCCCGCCGACGAGGGCATGGTGATAGTCACGGACTCCGAGGCGGTAGTTAGAGACCGTAAGGGCGTGCTAGAGTTTCTGCTGATAAACCACCCGCTCGACTGCCCGATATGCGATAGGGGCGGCGAGTGTCCGCTTCAAAATAACGCGATTTTCTATGGCGCGGCGACAAGCCGCTACACAGAAGAGAAGCGTCACTTCCCCAAAGCCTACCCGCTTGCCGAAAACGTGGTCTTCGACCGCGAACGCTGCATTCATTGCGCCCGTTGCACCCGCTTTACAGAAGACATCAGCGGCGACGCTCAACTCGGATTCCTAAAGCGCGGCGCGGACATGGAGGTTGGAACCTTCGAGCATACCGCCTACAAGAGCAAATTTAGCGGAAACGTCATTGAGTTGTGTCCGGTGGGTGCTCTGCTTTCTCGCTCCTATCGCTTCAAAGCGCGTCCGTGGGATTTGCATTCGCAACGCTCCGTCTGCTCGAAATGCTCCAACGGTTGTAATATCAAAATTGACTACCGCCTCGATTCGCTACAGCGCATCAATGGGCGCATCAACGAAGCCGTCAACGAAGAGTGGACGTGTGACAAGGGGAAATTCGGTCACTCCTACGTCTCTTCCGAAGCGCGGCTCAAGACCCCCATGCTCAAAGCCGACGGCGAGTGGAAAGCCATCGACTGGACGGAGGCACTTCAAATCCTGGTTGGCAAACTGCGCGATGCAGATGGAAGCGTTGCGGGTATTGGCGGTCAACGCTGTACGAATGAAGATAACTTTGCCTTCCAGAAACTTTTCCGCGGCGTTCTCAAAAGTAACGATATTGATAGTCGTGTTGAGGGCTATCTCGGCTCTGTGAATAAGCCCCTCTACGAGCGGTTCGGGTATCACGCGATGGGCAACGCTATTGCTGAACTTGAAGACATGAAGACCATTTTCGTCCTCGGTTCGCAGTTGGTGGACGAACAGCCTATCATCTACCTTCGCGTTCGCAAGGCGTATCGCTTCAAGGGCGCGACGGTCATTAACGCAGTCTCCTCCGTTCCCGAAGACAGCCCTAAAGTCGGCGACTTCGCGCAACTCGAACTGGTCTATAAGCCCGGTACGGAAGCCGCGCTACTCAAGGGCATTCTGAGCGTACTCTCCGCTGAAAAACTCGCCTCTGTGAACGGCTCGGCGAAGGGCTACACGCTCGAAAAAGCGGTGGAAGAGACGGGGGTTTCGGCGGAAGCCATTCAGCAAGCGGCGCGACTCATGGCTACAGGCAAACTAGCGATTATCGCGGGACGAGAGATTGCGAACCACACCAATCATCTCGAAGTTGTGCAAGCGATTGGCGACCTCGCGGAGGCGACGGGGAACGCGCAGAACATCAACCTACCCGGCGAAGATGTGAATTCGCAGGGCGCAGCGGACATGGGCGTACTGCCAGACTTCGCTCCCGGTTATGCTCCAATAGAGAACCCCGGTAAGAACACCGCACAGATTCTTCAGGCGGCGGCGGATGGAAATCTCAAAGTTCTGTGGGTGGCGGGCGCGAAACTACTTGAGAAGTTCGCGAATCGCGAACTCGCGCAAGCAGCATTCGCAAGCGATACGTTTGTCGTGGTGAATGAGTTGACCATGACCGAGACTGCACAAACCGCCGATCTTGTTCTCCCTGCCGCGAGTTTCGCAGAGAAAGATGGGACTTTTACGAACTGCGAACGGCGCGTTCAGCGTATCTACAAGGCTTTCGATATCTCTCTTGAGATTAAGCCTGACTGGCTTATCTTTTCTGAGATCGCGGCGCGTTTGGGGGGTACACCGTACTTCTCAGCACGCGACATTTTGCGTGATATTTCGGCTCAGGTTCCCGCTTATGAAGGGATTACGCCTAAGAGCCTCGGTGATGAGGGTGTTCGTTGGGAGTACCCAGCAAAGTAGCACTTTTCAGGAGATTCTATGATTTTCCCTGAGTTTGTTGGGGGCGTACATCTGCCCTCACTGATTCCTTATATCGCGTTAGCGGGGATGGTGGGCTTTATTCTCACCATTCTGCCTGGTCTTATCTGGATTGAGCGCGTTGTCATTGCGCTTATGCAAGATAGGTCGGGACCCAACCGTGTGGGACCTCGTGGGCTGTTACAGTCTACGGCTGATGTGGTGAAGCTCTTTTTTAAAGAGGATATGATACCGCAGAGCGCAGATATAAAAATCTACTATCTTGCGCCATTTCTGACCGTCATGTGTGCGTTTTCGGCAGGTGCTGTCTTGCCATTGCAGACACTTACCTTCCGACTTGCGAACGGCGACTTGCAGACGTTTCCTTTAACGGTAGGCGACGTAAACATCGGGGTACTCTATATTCTTGCTATCTCTTCGCTACAGGTGTATGGAATTGTGTTGGCGGGGTGGTCGTCTAACAACAAGTACTCCCTCTTGGGTGGGCTACGCGCCTCCGCGCAGTTGATTAGTTATGAACTCTCGATGGGGCTTGCAATTCTCTGTGTCGTTATGTTTGCAGGGACGTGTCAGCTCGACAAAATCGTGGACGCGCAGAGTGGACTTCCGTTTGGCATACCCGATGGTCATACGTTTATCCATGAGATATTTAAAGGGTCGATCTTCTCCTGGTTCTGGTTAGGTACGGGGATAGTTCCTGTGATTATCTATACTATTGCGATGATTGCGGAGACGAACCGTTCGCCTTTTGACCTCCCTGAAGCGGAATCGGAGCTTATCGCAGGGTTTCATACAGAGTACTCCTCTATGAAGTTCGCTATGTTCTTTACGGCTGAGTACGTGTCTATGCTTATTGTAAGCGGACTGAACGCCGCACTCTTTTGGGGTGGCTCTTTGCCCCCTCTTAATGTCCTTCCGTTTACGCTAATTCCGGGCTTTCTCTGGTTTATTATTAAAGTCATGGGTGGGATTTTCTTCTTTACATGGCTTCGTGCAACCTACCCACGCCTACGGTATGATGCTCTTATGAACCTTGGTTGGAAGCGGATGTTACCATTAGGGTTGGTGTGGCTATTTCTTCTTGCAGTGGTATCGCTTGGGCGCGGGCCTGCAAAGTCGGCAGACAACATACCGGAAAAACCCGTTACAGCGTCTCAGCAGGTTCAGACGAACCCGAATGCAGTCGCACACCGTTAGTTTTGTCTTAACTCAACTCTTCTGAAATGGGGTAGGCGCGTAATACGCCTTTCGCCCCTTGAGGTAAACGTATCGTATGGCTACGGTTATCGCCTTCTGGGTACTGGCTATCCTCTCAGTGGTAGCCTCTATCGCGATGGTTGTTACGAAGAACCCCGTACGAAGCGCACTTGCGCTCGTAGGAACTTTTATCTGCGTCGCCGCATTCTACATTCTGCTCTCCGCGCAGTTTATCGCGGCGGTGCAGGTGATTGTGTATGCGGGTGCAATCATGGTTCTGTTTCTCTTCGTGATCATGCTTCTGAACCTAGGTTCGCCGGGGGCGTTGCGTGAGCGTGGCTCGCTACAGCCCATCATCGCAACGGGGCTAGGTATCTGTTTTCTCATTGCTCTGCTGCTTTCGGGTTCGTTACTGAGCCTTCCTCTACCAGCAGGGGTGCGCCCAGCAGAATATGAACCGCTTGGTACGGTACGTGCTATCGGTATTAACCTTTACGACCCGAACCAACCTTGGCTCTTTCCGTTTGAAGCGACCTCAATACTGCTGTTGGTGGCAGTTATAGGCGCGATTATCATGGCGAAACGTAAAGTATAATGGATTTCACAGGAGTTTTAGCCAAACCATGATCACTACCTCACACTATCTGGTACTGTCTGCAATCCTCTTCACAATAGGAGTGATTGGGGTGCTCGTAAAACGAAACCCCATTGTTATCTTTATGTGTGTCGAGTTGATGCTGAATGCCGCAAACCTGTCGTTTATCGCTCTTGGGAGGCACTTTGGACAGGTGAATGGTCAAATGTACGTCATTTTTGCGCTTGCCGTCGCCGCGGCAGAGGTCTCTGTTGGGTTGGGGATTATCGTTGCGATATTCCGCTCTAAAGAGACTATCAACGTGGATGAGGTCAACCTGATGAAGTCGTAACGGCTTAACATGGTTCACTCGTCTTGCTTGGCTGCAAGCCCTCACCGTGCCCTTATCGGGCACCCCTCTCCCAAAATTGGGAGATACAGGGCGGGATGAGCGCGAGTTTCCGAGACTGAGGTGCTTCCGCGCCTATCGTGTGCAAGTATCTATTTTAACCCTTTTGACTTTATTCGATTTCCGAACGAAGTTGAGGAGTTCCTCTGAATGTTGTCAACTTCAAATCTTGCGATGTGGATTATCCTACTGCCGTTTCTTGGCTTCCTTCATAACGCCTTTGCGGGCTTGATATGGAAGAAAAACGCCAAGAAGGTGGTATCGTATGTCGCTCCCGGGGTGGTGCTATTGGCGTTTGGCGTAGCCTTGATGGTCGTTATGACCGAACTGCCAAACGCGCACGACCATCGCCTTATCGGGGCACTCATACCGGGTACGTCCGCCGCCACCCCTTGGATAAACCTTGGCGGTATGCGGATAAACTTTGAACTGCTGGTAGACCCGCTCTCTCTCCTTATGGCGATGATTGTGACGGGCGTTGGAGGCTTAATCCACGTCTACGCAACGGGCTATATGGCAGAAGACCCCGAACAGCCCCGCTTCTTCACCTACTTCAACCTCTTCATTACGATGATGTTGATACTCGTGCTAGGCGGAAACTTCCTCCTCATGTTTGTAGGGTGGGAGGGCGTAGGAACCTGTTCCTACTTGCTGATTAGTTTCTCGTATAAGCAGAGCGAGAACGCGAAGGCGGGTAACAAAGCCTTTATCGTGAACCGCGTGGGCGACCTCGGTTTTGCGCTCGGAATGATGCTTATCTGGAGCGTTTTCGGCACTCTTTCCTACTTCACGAATGATGGTAAGGGCGTTCTGCAACTTGCAGGGGCAGGACACGCAGAGGGGGCGCACACTGCACTACACGCTATTAGTGTAATGGGAACCCCCGTCTCTGTCGCGGTGTTGACCACTATTTGTGTACTGCTGTTTGTGGGTGCTATGGGCAAATCGGCGCAGATACCGCTCTGGGTCTGGTTACCAGACGCGATGGCGGGTCCTACTCCGGTCTCCGCTCTTATCCACGCCGCTACGATGGTCACATCCGGTATTGTCATGGTGACTCGCTGTTCTTGGCTCTTCTCGCAAGCCCCGCAAGCCATGCAGTTGGTGGGATACATAGGGTTAGCGACTGCGTTCGTCGGCGCGACGATTGGCTTAGTGCAGAACGACATCAAGAGGGTTCTCGCTTTCTCGACGGTCTCGCAGTTGGGCTATATGTTCCTCGCGTGCGGTGTAGGAAACTACACGGCGGGTATGTTCCACGTCACGACGCACGCCATCTTCAAAGCCCTCCTCTTCCTTGGCTCCGGTGCGGTGATCCACTCCATGCTCGGCGAACAAGACATGAGGAAGATGGGCGGGTTGCGGAAGAAGATATTTAAGACTTGGCTGGTTATGTGGGTAGGAACCTACGCCATTGCAGGAGTTCCGGGGCTTTCCGGATTCTTCAGCAAGGACGAAATTCTGCATAGTGCCCTTTCGTCGCCGGGTAACGGTATGTTTCTGTACGGAGTAGGTTTAGCCATCGCGTTTATGACGGCGTTCTATATGAATCGCCTCATGCACAAAACGTTTGGTGTTACGGCACAGTTTGTAGATGGCGAACTGCCCCACCAACACCACAGCAATTTCGATGATCACGACGCGCACGGACATGATGACCACGCTCATGGGCACGATGACGCGCAGGGCGTAGGGGTAGTGGAGGGACATGGGCATAGTCAAGTTCATGAGTCTCCGGCTTCTATGATGATACCGCTCTATGTTCTTGCCGCGCTCTCTGTAGTTTTTGGCGCGTGGGCAAAGATGACGGGCGCATTCGAGAAGTTCCTAGAGCCTGTGGCTCCGCACATGGTTCATGGCGAAGCTCCTATCACCGAGTCTATGGGTTATATTATCTCCGCCTGTGTCGCGATTGCGGGGCTTACTCTCGCACACGTTTTGTATCGACAGGCAAAGGTCATGGAGAGAGGTCAACTCTATCCCGCCGAAACCAAAACGCGCTGGGAGAAGAATCCACTTCACCCCTACACGTTTTTGCTCAATAAGTGGTGGTGGGACGTGATTTACAACGGGATTTTCCTGAAAATTGGCGGCATCTTCGCGATACTGCTTTGGAAAGTCGTGGATGCTGGAATTATTAACGGTACGATTGAAGGGTTGGGCTGGATAGTGGGTGGATTTAGCCGCCTGTTCCGCAAACTTCAAACCGGTTACGTGCGAAACTATGCGCTGGCGATGTTACTCGGCGTACTTGTGTTGGTACTGGGAGTCCTCGGCTCCTGGACTATCGCCGCGAAATAGATGAGGTAGAGATGCCACAGAACGTTCTTAGTATTTTAACCTTCCTTCCGCTCGTGGGCGCAGTCATTCTGCTCTTTATGAAGCGACCTCAAGACCTGCCCGATGACCATGGGCATGAGGCGCATCCTCACGACGCGCACAGCGAGGAAGAGACCTCCAAGCCGGCGAAAGATCCGGCGCGAACCGCTATCTGCGTTGCCGCAATGCTTTTTGCAGTTCTGCCTTTCCTGCTTTCGCTCGGGATGTTCTTACAGTTCGATCCGGGCTTCACCGCGAATATGCAGGGAATAGGACGGCACATTCAGTATATTGAGGATAGAAGCTGGATAAGCATAGGCGATATGCACATCCGCTACAAGATGGGCGTGGATGGAATCAGTATCCTGCTCATTCTACTGACTACCTTCCTCATGGTGTTGTGCGTGGGGTACTCCTGTCGCACGAAGGCGCGGCTCAAGGAGTTCATGGTCTTCCTACTCCTGTTAGAGGCAGGGTTGATTGGCGTTTTCTGCGCCCTTGACCTTATTCTCTTCTATATTTTCTGGGAAGCCATGTTGATACCGATGTATTTCCTAATTGGTATTTTCGGGCATGAGCGGCGCATACACGCGGCTATCAAGTTCTTTCTGTTCACGTTCGCCGGTAGCATTTTCATGCTCATCGCGATTGTCGCAACCTACATGATAGCGGGAACCTTCGATCTTCTTGCCCTCAGCGATCCAACAAACCCGGCAGGCTCCCTCCTGCCTAATCACGACCCGCGTGCGCTGATGTACCTCTACTCGGCTTTTGCGTTGGCATTTATGATTAAGGTTCCAATGTTCCCATTCCATACGTGGCTTCCAGACGCGCACGTCGAAGCCCCGACTGCCGGCTCCGCTATATTGGCGGGTGTTATGCTGAAAATGGGAACCTACGGCTTTGTCCGCTTCTGCCTACCGCTCTTCCCCGTACAGGCACAACAGAGTGCAGGACTATTCATCACTCTAGCGGTCATCGGAATCATATACGGCTCTATCGTCGCGGCGGTACAACCAGACGCGAAAAAGTTGGTCGCTTACTCCTCTGTGGCACACTTAGGGTTTGTGGTACTTGGTATATTCTCCTTCAACCGAATCGGCTTACAGGGCGCGTTGATACAGAATATCAACCACGGTATTTCTACTCCTATGCTCTTCTTCATCGTCGGTATGCTCTATGATAGAAGGCACACTCGCGAAATTACGCAGTTTGGCGGTCTCAAGATGGTGGTTCCTTTTATGGCAACCATGCTTCTTTTGGCGACGCTGTCCAGTGTGGCGGTACCGTTCTTCAATGGGTTTGTAGGCGAGTTCACTATTCTGCAAGGTAGTTTCCTCTCTTCCAACGGTGGTATGGTGACAACTGCTCTAGCCGCAACAGGGATGATCCTTTCGGCGGTTTATATGCTCTGGTGGTTCCAGAGGTTAATGTTGGGACCTATCAATCATGCCGTGAACAAGCATCTGCCCGACCTGACCCGCTCCGAGTGGCTTGTTCTGACCCCGCTGGTAGTGATGATATTCTGGATTGGTCTTGGCAGCCCTTACTGGACATCCAAAATGGAAGTTCCAGCAAATAGCCTCTCCGTAGCGATAGGAGAGAAGTGGGACACATCGCAGCCGCAAGGCGCAATTTTAGCTGGCGCAAAGCCGGTTGAACACCATGAAGAGTCGGCAACACCAGAGGTGAAGACAGAGGTTCAGCCCTCCGTTACAGAACCTGAGCCGACTACGGAGACTGTACCAATCGAGCCGAATAAGATAAAGCCAGAGGCGACCCTTGAGCCTCAGGGTAAAGCGAACACGCCAGAGGGAACACTGCCTAATAGTAGCGAGAGTAAGGAGACTTCCCCGAACGTTACTCCCCCTGTTAAAAACAACGAAGAGAAGAGGGCAGAGCCGAATGCGGAGAAACTCAAGCCGGCTGACGACAAGAAGCCGAAAGAGGGCGCAAGACGTAGCACGCCACATAAAATTGCAAGTAGCCGTCGCACGGAGGTATCCGCAACATGGGAATGAGTGATAAACTTTGGGCGATACAGTTTGCTAATCTCATTGCGGTACTGCCTGCTATCGTAGTTATGGTGACGGGGTTCATCGTCCTTCTGGGCGATTCTTGCGTTCCTACATGGCACAAAAATGGTAAAGCTTTAAATCCAGCCGTCACATTTGTTGGGATAGCAGTAGCCCTTTTCTTTAATATGACCCGTATCGGTAAGGAGACTGCCACCGCGTTTAGCGGGGCGGTAGTAGATGACCCTTTTTCGCGGATAGCCATACTTCTGCTCGGAGTAGCGGCTATTCTTGCAGTACTCCTTTCAACGACGTACCTTGAGAACAAGAAACTTCATCATGGTGAGTACTACGTCCTAATACTCTTCTCGCTCTTCGGAGCGATGCTTATGGCGAGTTCAAACGAGTTAATTACACTCTTTGTCTCTATCGAAACTCTCTCGGTTTCGCTGTATGTGCTTGCAGGTTTTGCACGCACGGAAGAGCGAAGCGAAGAGGCGGCACTGAAGTATTTTCTGTTAGGCGCGTTTGCGGCGGGTTTTCTGCTTTACGGTATTGCGCTGGTGTACGGCGGAAGTTTCGGCTTGTCGCCTACCGGAAAAGCAACCACGAACCTTACCGAGATTGGCGCGGGCTTAGCGAGTGCTGGGCTAGGCGGTGTGACGGTGATGTTTGTTATCGGAGTTGCGTTGATGTTCGTAGGCTTTGCCTTTAAAGCTGCTCTGGTTCCGTTCCATATGTGGACTCCCGATGTCTATCAGGGGTCGCCAACTTCTGTTACTGCATACATGGCGGCACTCACGAAAATCGCGATATTTACGGTTATTTTGCGGATACTCAGCGTTCTTACGCCTATATCTTCCGTATGGTTAATCACCGCGCAAATTCTTGCGGTTCTCACGATGTTTGGTGGTAATATATTAGCCGTGACACAAGACAACGTGAAGCGTATGCTGGCTTACTCGTCTGTGGCTCATGCGGGATATATTATGGCTGCGGTTGTAGCGGTTGGTGTAGCGAACGGTAAGTTTCACGACCTCGCGATTAACGCGACGATGTTCTACCTGTTTGCCTATACCCTAATGACGATCGGCGCATTCGGCGTGCTTATCTGGCTCTCAAGGCGTGGGCGTGACTGCCAAACGCTTGGAGACCTCAAGGGGCTGGTCAAGCGAGACCCGGTTGGCGCGTACACCATGCTTGTTTTTATGCTCTCGCTTGGCGGTATTCCTCCAACGATGGGTTTCATGGGCAAGTTGATGATTTTCAACGTGCTACTGTCCGCAGGGCTAATGCCATTGGCTCTCTGTTTGGGGTTTGCTAGCATTATATCGGTCTACTACTACCTACGGGTTGTCTGGATGATGTGCTTCATGGAGCCGGATAAAGAGACTATTACCGATCACGCAGTCGAGTCGAGCGGTGCTCTATTCGCCATTGGTGTAACGGTAGTTCTCTCACTGTTCTTTGGTCTTGCACCAACCATCGCACAGAACTTGCTGGCTCCTGCGACAAACATTCTCGTTCGCTAGGTTAGGTTTTTACCTATGTGCCTCTCCTTGCAAGGAGAGTATCCTCTGTACCATAATAGAAATAACGAGACTGAACTATGACAGCCACTCCACATCGAGACGCACCGGGTCGGATAATAGGGATGCTGGTGTTCCTGCTCGGCGTGGGGTTGCTGTTGGTCGTCTTTTGGACTGCCTACCGCCTGTTCAATACCCCACCCGCCGATGCGCTCGGCTTGACATTTACCGGAAACCCGAAAAGCGACCCGCCCCTCGCCAAAGTGGGGACACAGGTCGCTTGGTTAGTCTTTCGTATTGCCTACCTTGTTATTATGAGTGTGGCGGGTTCTCTCATCTCCAATAAGGGCATCAATTTGTACTTTAGTGCACTGCAAGGTGCCCCTGTCCACCTCTTTAGCCGCCACCGCTCTGAACCTCCCACCGAAGACTTTCCCGCTAAGTAACGGTATTATGGTTTTCGGCACGCCTCCAGAACCCATTTCGCTCGTAACGCTATCCCTGTGTCTTTTGAAGACAATCGCGCTTCAATCTCCTGTAGCCACTTCGCGGTTTGGATGCGCCGCGCAAGTTGGCAGTAGTCTCTGAACTCGCGCCGAAAGCCTTTCTCAATTACGGCAAGGACAGCGGCTTGTAAGCGGCTTCTTTGGGACTCGGTTAGTGGGGTTCGCTTTAAGCCTTTAAGAACCTCCGCTTTCATGTAGCCGGAACGAAAAAAATAGAGGTCGGCTTCCAGAAACGCGATGTACGGCTCAAAATTCTCGGACTTTCCCGCAAGTAAATCCCCCAGTCCATTCCAGAAGCCGACGGGGTAGGCGCGGTCAAGCGCGTAGTGCCATACATTACGCGCTACCCCTAACGCTCTGGCGATGTTCTCATCGCTTTGAGGTTTATATTTTCTCCACAACGCCTCAAATTCGCTTCTGGCGCGTTCCGCCGCATTTCCCCATGCTACGAAGTCAGCGTGTGGCTCGTTGCGTTTTCGGCTTCCTGTGTTTTCTGTTGAGGCGAATAGGCTTTTTAGGTCGGTATGAGTGGGGCATGGGTGGCTATTTGATGAAAAAGGGTACCTAATGAGGTTGTTTATCCCGCATAGGAGCCTCAAGGTTGGTTCCGTTCTGGGGCTTCCCTGTTTAGCAGAGACCTTCCCGTACACAAATTCTAAAATGCCCTCTACCCCGTATTCCGAAGCCCGGAGGCGATACCATTAATTGTGGCGGCGAGTGCGTAGTTCAGTTCGTCATTCTCCTCTCCAGCGCGTTTGCGGCGTATCAACTCAATCTGCATGAAACTCATTGGGTCTACATAAGGATTACGAAGTCGAATAGAGTGTGCGAGAACGGGGTTGTTTTCCAGTAGGCGGGACTGTCCGGAGACAAGCAGGACGGAATCTACTGTGCGGTGATACTCCGCTTCCAGCATCCCATAGACCCTGTCGCGCAGTTCAACATCCTCTACCAACTCCGCGTAGAGGCGTGCCACCATAAAATCGGCTTTTGCGAGACCCGTCTCCGTGTTCTGTATGAGTACAGAGAAGAGCGGAAAGCCCTGCATCATCTCTTGAAGCAGCTGTGCGTTGTCGGGCTTCTGGCTCAAGAACCACTCTATTGCATGACCAACCCCGAACCATGCGGGAAGTACCTGCCTACTCTGCATCCATCCGAATACCCAAGGAATGGCACGTAGGTTGTCCAGACCAATTTGCGTGTTGCGGCGGGCTGGTCGTGAACCGATTCGCGCCAAGTCCAACTCTTTCACCGGCGTTCCAGAGTCGAAGTAAGGGATAATATCAGGGTTTTCCATGATGTTATTTCGGTAGTAGGCGAATGCCACCTGTGACATCGCTTCCATCGCCTCCTCCCACTCCGGCTTTATCTTTGCACCAAAGCCCGTTGAGCGCGTTAATGCCTCCAGTGAGGCAGCTATCATCAGTTCGAGGTTGCGTTCGGCGATAGTGGTGTCAGAGTACTTCCAGTTGAGGACTTCACCCTGCTCTGTGATTTTGAGTGAACCTGTGAACGCGCCCGGAGGCTGTGAAGTGATCGCTTGATGCGTGGGACCTCCGCCCCGCCCTACGGTTCCACCGCGCCCATGAAACAGGCGAAGGTGGACGTTGCACTCTTTTGCGACACGGTGCAGTTCGCGGTGCGCCTTGAAAATCTCCCAAGTACTTGTCCACATACCACCGTCTTTATTCGAGTCGGAGTAGCCCAGCATCACCTCTTGCACACGTCCCCATGAGTCCAGCAATGGTTGATAGGAGGGAGAATTCCAGAGTTCTCGACAGATGGTCGGCGCATTTTGTAGGTCTTCGATGCTCTCAAAGAGCGGGACGGGCATAAGACCAGGGTCTGCCCCTTGCGCCATAACCGACACTCCGCAGATTTGCGCCAGCCAAAGAACGTGGTAGACATCCTGGGAGGAGGTCGCGCCGCTGATGATATACGTGCGGATGGATTCGGGTGGATAGGTTTTTTTGAGTTCTGCAATCGTCCTAAGAGTCTCCACGACGGCATGGGTTTCAGGAGAGGGGAGAGGAGGGAGATGCGGGGTGGCACCGCCCTGCATACTTGCCCCTTGTCCAAATTCGCGTACCGCTTTCTCGTGAAAGGAGCGGTGTTGGCGCACATCTAGTGTGTGTAGATGGAAGCCGTAGGTAGCGATTTGCCTGAGTAGAGGGTCTAAGGTGAGTTGGGCAATACGCCTCCCGCCGTGTTTCAGCAGGCTGTCGCGCACAAGGTGAATGTCTTGCGTAAACTCTGCGGCATTCGTATAGGCGTGCGGGTGTGTGATGCTCTCCTTTGTGCGCCGTAGGCGGACGAGGATATAAGAGAGAAAACGGCGGTAAACCTCTTCATTGGAGCGTTGCTTAATGTCACTATCTATGGCACGCAGTCGATTGTCGTAGTCTAGTAACGCCTGTTTAATACCCTCGGAGACCTGCGCCTGACGTGTCGAGGGGCTGACGAGTTCGAGCATCGTGTCGATAGAGGAGATATAGTGACTGAGTATCGTCTGACGCGCCATCTGAAGCGCGGTGTGAGTGCTCTCTGCTGTCACGAAGGGGTTCCCATCTCTATCGCCGCCAATCCACGAACCGAAACGTAGAACTTGTGGGAAGTCGGAAGTGATTAATGCTGTGCCGTAGACACGTCGAAATGCCTCCGCCATGTTCTCGTAAAGGCGTGGCAAGGTCTCTAGGAGTGCTGTCTGGTGGTAGTCTAGCCCCATCTGAATTTCGTCGCGAACAGTGGGCTTACGGCGGCGTACCTCGTCAGTCTGCCAGAGTGCTACGATATTTGCGCCGATAATGGCTTCGCGCTCCCTTGCTTCTGCATCGGTGAGGGGGAGCCAGTCTATCTGGTCGAGTTGACGGGCGATTTGACGACGCTTGTAGAGAACAGTTCGACGCGCTACTTCCGTGGGGTGTGCAGTAAATACGGGGATGACTTCAACACGACGGATAGCCTCCATTGCCTGTTCTGCGGAGATACCTGCGCCCTTCATGCGGAGCAGAGTTCCCTCAAAAGAGCCGGGCTGAGGGCTTTTATGCAGAGCCTTCGCTGCTCGCCAGCGCCTGCGGCGATGGTTCGCCTCTGCGAGGTTGGCAAGCTCAAAGTAGATTGCGAACGCCTTAGTAACCCGATACGCGTCGGAAACTCCTAGTGCGCGTACTATCATACTGATAGCGCGAATGTGTTCCGAATCGTGTTGGTCATGTGATACATCTGAGAGGTCACGATGATGCTTTGCAAGGTGGCGGAGGTGCTCTACGGTGTCGAAAAGTGAACGTCCCCCTTGGTCGTGGAGAACCTCTCCAAGAAGGGTTCCAAGCGCGTCTACATCACGGCGAAGGGGAAACTCTCGCGGCTCCTCTTCGCTAATGAGTTCTTTAAGGCGTTCGAGTTGGTTGTTAGTAGCCCAAAGCAGGCGATGATGTTCCATGTTTATCTTTCTCTATGGAGGGTGTTTTCTTAGTAAGGAAGACATCATCGTCTGGGGTATTAGTTGTTTGTGACAACTCAAGTCGGTCTTACTGGGGCATAGCAGAAGCGTTTGCCAATGCAGTCCCTCTCGCCCAGAAGTGAGCGAGAGGTCTTAGAGCGGGATGTCTATTATCGTAACACAAACTGGTGAGCAGGCACGTTGTCAGACACAAAGAGGGTTTCTAGTGTGCATCTTCTGCCGCTCTTCTTGCACCCACTCATTCTAGTTTGAGGGCGTGTCTAGCGGGCGGTTGGTACCCGGTAT
>JAPLCR010000699.1 GCA_026392135.1 Armatimonadota bacterium | reverse complement strand
AGGAGCAGTGCTTACTCCAACACATCTGCAGAGCGTAGTTTATAGATTTAGGGGGAGGTGCGTACCCCTGCGTGAGTATCCTCTTTGGGAATAGTGTGCGAACAGAACGTAACTCCGTGGGCTTCATTTATAGTCCCATTGCGGTAGGGCATCACTAGCTTGCGGCAACTTAGTCTATGCTCTTTTCGGTACTGTTTCACCACCGAGGCAATCACCACCTCCTTTCATGCAATAAAGGCAAAAGATAGCCCCGCCTACTCTTCTCTATCCATTCACACATTATGAATCGATTCATTACCCTACCGAAAATTGAGGTGATGTGGACATAAGGTACTCTTAATTCCTACCAAAGAAGAAAGAGGAAACCCCATGTCCGACAATCACCGCCGTTATTGTGCCATAAATCAGGCTCTGGTGTAGCCGACGACGCTGAAGCGGTGGATGCACTACTACAGACGTGCGCCTTCAATTTTATGAACCGCTTTACCGATGGGCTACGCCTTCCCTCCGAAGAGGAGGCTGTTCAGACCTATCAAGAGATTTATGGAGGCAAAGCGTACGAGAACTTCTACCAGTACAAACGCTAGCCGCGCCTGTGCTTTGATGCCCCTCTACACTCTATCAGGATACGAAAAGAGGGGAGTGTCAATTTACAAGTGCCTCATAGCTAATAGGGTAGTGCTCTTTATAGAGTTTCAGGTAGCGTGCCAATCGCCTCTCCGCATTCACATCCTTAACGTAAATCTTCTTAATAACCTCCATATACTGGCTATTTTTCTCTGCATACAAGAGCCAGTAGGAGAACTGACACCACGCCTCCTCACTATATTTGCTATCTAGTATGGCCTTTACGAAGAGCTCTTCGCAGAGGCTGTGTACGCTCTCATCCTCGCTTGCTTGTATCAGTAGAAGCGACGACTCGTGATTGATAGGCGCGTCGTTCATCAGCATAATGAATATCCTCAGTATCTCGTGGCGGAGTGGCGGTTTATTTGCCATCCTGTTATTCCATCGCCTCAGCTCATCCAGTACGTCAAACGTTGTCATCGTTTCCCCTGTCAAATAGCCCCTCAACGCAATCCCGATAAAGCTCACCAAACTACCCTCTTTTTCAAGAAGAGACGCTAGTATGTTCAGCCCTTCTATGGGATGGTGTTTCGACAGGCACCGCCCGCAGAGTAGGGCAGCAGCTTGTAAGAGCGGGAGCTTGTGAGTTTCGCTCCACGTTCGTACTATAAAGTAAACCTTCTTCCTTAACGCCTCTTCACCGTAGGCATCTTCTAGTGCAAGAAGCGCATTACGGTGGTCTTTTTGGGGGGAAGGCGGAAAATGAGGGCTTTCCAGCCAGACCCTCAGAACGCTCATCTCCACACCTTCGGGACAACGGCGTACAAACTCTTTGAGACAGAGCGCGAAGCATAGTTTTAGCGTAGAATCTTCACTGCCTCCATAATCTGCAAGCCACTTCCAAACTTTCTCCCTGCTGTCTTTATGAAGTTGCCAGAACGCCTCTATGTAGGCTTCACGGCTACTCCTGTTTTGCAGAACAGCTATCTCTACATTCTTACCTATCCCTATTTCACTAACTATCTCTACCTCTCTGTTGTACTCTCTCTGGATTCCCCATGCCTCCAAATCCTCTTCATTCCAATCACAACTCATACCGACAGCATTCAAAAAATCCTTGGCGATAAGGTCTACCTTTACCCACGCCTGACCTGGGAAAAGAGCCACAATTCCCAACATGGTGATGGCGGTACCCCTAAGGTTTTCAAGAGAAATCGGGGCATCAGGTGGGGTAATTTCTTCTCTTTCTTGTTCACTACTGTCCTTTGGCAGCAGTGCCTTCCCTTTACCGCTCTCCAGCTCCTCCAAAACCAGACTCTTTGGACTCGCATAGAGAGGCTGCCTACTCTTCTCTAACTGCAATCTCCCCCATATCTCTGTTGCCTTGGGCAAAATATAGGACGAGGGCACTCCCGAGTTCGGCGTTTTATAGAACTTCGCCTTTTCAAACATCCCTAATCGTGATTCTAAATCCTCATTCGAGAGTAGCTTATCTGCTACTTCGAGAGCCTCTGTGTAGAGTGCGTCAATCTGTTCACGCCACTCTCTCACCCAACCCTGTCTCCATTCAAGGGGTAGAAAGAACCCGCTCATCAGCGGGACAACCTGTTTCATAAAGGCGCGGGCAGTCTCTAAGGTGGGGGTTTTGATAAGGGCATTAGCTCGGTTTTGGAAATCAACGATATCCACTCGAAGTGAGGGAAGCCTTTCCAACAAACCGGGCAGACCAGGCTTAGGGGAGTTGAGGACTTTTTTTAGGGCGGACAACTGGGCAGGGATGTTGTTGTCGCCTATTTCCCTGCCTGGGTAGACCTCATGAAATAGAATCTTTGGATCTAAGCCATCACGCTCTTCGGGAGAACACTTGATGCAGTAGGCAAGAACTTCAAACTGCCTGTTTTGTATCTGCTTGTTTTTTGTTTTTGCAGGTGTAGATACCTCTGTGTCTGTATCTACACCTGTCTCTGTACCTGCAACCACAGGGGTATCTGCAACCACAGGGGTATCT
>JAPLCR010000411.1 GCA_026392135.1 Armatimonadota bacterium | reverse complement strand
GGGTAGAATATCGGGCATGGGCTGAGGAGTTCCTCCGTTGTAGTTTTGTCACTTTAACGGTACTCCATAAGCCCTACTTTTTGTTACGAAACCCCGATTTTTTGGCGAAGGTATTGATGGGAGCAAAAATAGAAGAGGTTGAAAAGGGGAGCTTCGATTAGCAGTAGTACCTCTCTACAAAATCGCCTGACAGCATCCCCTCCTGAGTAGAGGGTGAAACAGAAATCGAACAAGGCAGAGCCGAGATATATCGCCCCATGCCTCTATTTAGCGACAAGGAATCCTGTAAAGATGAGACAAACAGTTCTGATGACACTTGTGTTGTTGCTCCTTTCTGCCCCTGCTTACGCCGAAGACAACCTCGACACCATTAAGCGCGAAATTCAAGAGATGAAACGGAGGATTGGAGTGCTAGAGGAGGCAAACCGAAACCTCAAACAGCAGATAGAGGTTGAGCGGCTGATAGTGAAGAAAGAGTTGATTGTCTCCGATACAGGTTTGCCTTGGGAGAAGGGTTATGAAGCCCATCAAATCCCGCGTGGCATCTATGCACGCTCCCTATGGGATGGTAGTGCCGGACTTTGGGTTCGTAGCCGCCTAATTAAGGGAGAGATAGACGATCCCTTCGATGACCGTTTTCACGCCCTTGAGCGAAACGGCACTCTGCGCCTTGCCCCAGGGCATATTTCGTGGAACGTATGGATAGGCGGCGCATGGAGGCAGATGGCAATTATACAAGGCGAAGGCGTGGAGCCTTCAGAGCTTCCCATAGAAAAGTGGAACGGAGACAGCCACCCCGGACGTATCCGTTTCCAGACCTATCGCCCCGAACATAACGAGCCGCTGACAGATGCGCTAATTGGTCAAGGGATGATGTCCCTTGGCGGCGGGGGCTATGGTGGAGGCGGGCTTCCCTCTCCCACTGAAGTGCTTCAGATTTGGGGCGGGTCAATCACCAAAATAGCACTCTTACCTCCTGCGGCACCCACCATTTTGAAAGATGATCGCTCAGGCAGCCATCAGTACGCTCTTATTGCGGTAGGTTCACAAGGACAACGTTCGCTAGTCTCACGCGCCGCCAAAGCGCAGGGGTTAGCGCGACTGCGCTGGGATAGCGTTCCCGGAGCCGATGCCTATATCGTAGTGCGTGATGGAAAAGAGGTCACAAAACCCCTACGCGCAGAGGGCGCACAAAAAGAGTGGGTGGACAAAGGGAATAAATGAACAATCTTTTCGCGATTTTCGTCTAACTAGCAGGAGAGTCGTGAACTTTACGCGAAAATAAGTATGTATTTTTTATCCGCGACTGTCACGAAACCTATGGAAGAGCCGTCTACTAAGTTATTGAACTCACTTGGTATGCACTTTTCCGAACTACGGGCGCAGGAGGCTATCCATGATAGCGCAAAACCTAACCACAAACGCCCGACTCCTGTCCTCTCAAGGGCATTCGCCTACAGAGATAGACATCGAGCCGGTACAGGCAGCAGATATAATACGCCGACGCTTTGCGGCGCGTGCCATCTCATTTTTGAGCAACGCACGCACGCTTGAAGACGGGCGCACCATTCCAGCACGCCTCAGTGCCAACGACTGCTATGTCGCTATGGCGGAAGCGTGCAAAAAAATGGCGCGAGTCGCCGTGCGAAAGTATGAGGCAGAGCCTCACCTCCGCGCACTCGGTTATGCTGAGTCATTGGAAGTGATCTTCCCCGACCCCATTGCCTATCTCGCACGCTGTATCCGCTCCGTTATAAGCGACGCTGAACGCCTGAACCGCCGAGAAATTCCTACCGTCTCCCTAGACCAGCCTCTGCGCGGTCAATATGGGGCAGGCGATAGTGTGCTCCTTCTGCGCGACACTATCGCCGTAGAAGAGGTATCGGCGCAACCAGAGCAGTCGTTACTAGACGGCGATGACCGCGACACCTTCCGTAAAGCGTTGACCCACGCCTTGCAGAGTATTCCAGCCAACTATCTTGCCGCTCTGCAAAAAGATATGGCGCGTGATGTAGAACGCCAATCCGGTGTGAAGGTGGCTCCCGAAACGGATAGAGAACGCCAGACTGTCTGTCGGGCACGCGCCGCTCTCTCGCAGATTATTCAGCGCGAATGCGGTCTCGACAATCCGTTCGTCCGCCTCCTCGCCCAACAGAGGAGTAGCCGCGTGCGCCAAAAGTCGTCCCCATCGCAAAAATGGACAGCGGAACGTCAAGACGAACTCTTCCGCAGGCTGATGAACACCCCATGGGCAGAGCGCTCCTCCGAAGAGCCTGCGCCCGAAGGGAATGTCGAAGAGGCTATCATCAACGAAGTCAGTGCCACACGCCCCGTCGCCTCCCCCTCACCAGAGATGCGGCAAGCCATGCGCGTGATGGATACTTATACGTTGGGTGACAACCCCACTACAGAAAATAGTGCCGCGCAAGCCCTTTATGACCAAGCCCGCCACGCTCGCAAAGTAAAAAACGACATCGAAGAGGCTATTAGGCTCTACCGCGCTGCATTTGACCTAGACAATCGCTTCTTTGCCGCCTATAATGAAGTAGGGGTACTTCTCTCACAGACCGGTAACCTCCGCGAGGGGCTAAGAGTCTACCTGAGAATTATCGAAGACCCCAATGCCGGCGACCACCGCTTTATAGCGGCGACCAACGCTGCCGATATCTACCTTACATGGTTCGATGCGGGGCGTAGCCGAGAAAGAAATATCGAACGCGCTCTCTACTACGCACAAATCGCCATGCAAAAGCCCACGCCGATGCGTGCCTGTAATCTTCTGCTCGCCTACGTAAAAGATAAATTTTATACCGAAGCGCAGAAGGTATTGGAGACCGTTTTGAAGAACAACCTCCGTGAATGCTCTACGGATAAGTTTTTGCAGACCCTGTTTCAAATTCGGGACACCGATTTAGTCAACTGGTGGAGTTGGCTAGACGGCGAACTGGGAAAGGAATAATAATTCCAAATGAAAAATAGACTAGCATTCCTTGTTGGGTTTCTTGCACTCGCTACCTTGCTCATTGCGCGTGATGGTTGGGGTTACGGCGGCGGTATCGCCCCGCGCCAGATAGCGGAGGGCGGCGGCGGTATCGCTGGCGGTATCACATCCGCGCCCAAGCAGATAGCCGACGGGCAAGAGACGCACGGCTTCAAACCCGCCGCACAACCCAAGAACGCCTAACCTCTCTCATTCGCAGGGAGTTGAAAACGGTTTAGCCCCCTCCGAAGCGTTCGCGCTTCCAGGGGGCTAATGTTGTTTGAATCACTTTGTAGCTGAGGTTGCTAATGTCAAACAAAGCCTTCCTTTTTGCCCTCATCGCGCTCACTCTATCGCCCTTTATCCTCTCACTCAAAGCGCAAGCCCCTGCGCCCGCAGACCGCGCCGCCCTGACTACTACTCTCCGCAACCTCGAAATTGAGGAGCCTAACCGCTACCAAATTATCAAAGAGCTACTCGATATTGACCCGCAAATAGGTTTCGAGGTTCTGCGCGATAACTGGAAAGACCTCCGATCACTAGATGCAAAAATTGCTCTGCTCAACACCTATCTCGCTTCGGCAAACCCACATATCGTCGAAATCGCCTATATTGGCGCAACCGACCCAAACCTGGTGGTGCAGAACTTTGCCCTAAACCTTGCTGAAAGTGTCAGTTTTCGCTCCTTCACCGATGACTACGATGCCTTTCTTGTCTGGTATAAAACCGCGCATACTAAACCCCTCAAAGAGATACTGACAGAGGGCATCACGGCTCTAACGAAGCGGTATCAACAGGCTGACGACACCACCCGCGAACTTCTGCTCAATCAGCTTTTGAACCGGAACTACAGCTCCCCTACCCGAATTGCTAAAGCGCGAAGAGAGGCTGTTCTCAGCTCCTCCCTATTAGACGTAATTGGCAAATCACTCAACACCGATGCAACACCCAACGCCCTGCAAATGGGCTTCCAACTCTGTCGGCTTATGCGCCCTGAGGAGGCTTTTCTAAAACGATATATCCTGCCGCTCTGCAAACACGATCAGCCCGCCAATGTGCGCCTACAGGCAGTGGCAGTGTTAGGAAGACCCGACTGCAAATGGGCAGCCCCTGCCGTACTTCAACTCTACATTGAGGAGTACCCAGATAGCCTCGTCTATAATGTGGGGCAGACTCTCAGTCAAATCGGAGATGCCTCCGTCATCCCAACAATGATTGGTATTCTAGATACCGACAACACCCGTGAGGGCGCACTCATCATTGGTAACGTTCTTGCACAGTTGACGGGCGTTTTCATCAACGAGAGTCACGACGCAGTGTGGTGGCGCGAGTGGTGGCGCAAAAACAGAACGCGTCTCCCCGAAGAGATTCGTAGCCTTCCCATTCCCAAAGTCAATGTTCGTAAACGCCAGGCACAGGCAGAACTCAATAACTCCTTTGTCCGCTCCGAAACACGGCAGGCGGAAGGAACTCCCCAATCCTCTTATTGGCTTCTGATTCCAAGTACGGCAGGACAACAGATAGGGGCAGGATTTGGGCGACAACGTGTAGTACAAGACAACCCACCACGCCGTTCATCCGGGCTGGGGCTTCTAATTATACTGTCTCCGGGAGATGGAAACGGCGCAATACAGGCGAATCAGTGGCAGGAGATAGTACAAACTGCCCTCAAAGGAAAATACCTTGTCGCTTTGCCCGTCGCGCCGCGATGGAGTGCTGATCAGAAAACTACGTGGTTGACCGCCGCTAACAAGGGACAGGTAAAAGAGGCGCGTTTTTTGACGGAGGCTTTCGTCAATAGCATCGTGACGGATGTGTCTACCGCCTATTCGGTGGACAGCGCGAAGATTTTTGTGATGGGCGCAAACGATAGCGGCATCGCGGCGTACTCTAGCATACTGGACGAAAAGTCGCGTGTGAAAGGTGCTTACCTCTATAACGGAACCTTCAAGGCGGCGCAACTCCCCTCCCTCAAGACCGCAAAGGGCAAAAAGTTCTTCCTGTTCCACGAAAAAGAGAACAAGCAGACCCCCTACCTCTCCGCCTCTACCGCGCAACTGCTTCTTACGCAGAACGGTGCTACGGTGAAGTTGGAGGAGTTGAAAACCGCTCTTGCCGCGGAGTTTCCCCCAAAAGTTGCGGCGGCGTTGGAGTGGCTGGAATCTGGCAAGTAGGCAGGAATCTTCAAGAGGCGGCGCGAATAGCCATAGAGTACGGCATCCGCCCAAAGCAAGTGAATCGTCTAGTGATTTTTAACCTAACAATACCTTCGCCAAAAAATCGGGGTTTCGTAACAAAAAGTAGGGCTTATGGAGTACCGTTAAAGTGACAAAACTACAACGGAGGAACTCCTCAGCCCATGCCCGATATTCTACCCCTTTTACTGAGTTTGCAAACGG
>JAPLCR010000041.1:3215-7595 GCA_026392135.1 Armatimonadota bacterium | reverse complement strand
CTCACGGGGCAACCTATTTTACCCACTACATAGCCTGAGTAGTTACCTACATTTTATCTTTAGTCGACGTGCAAAGTCAAGGGCATGGTATGTAAGAATAATGTCTGCGCCTGCTCGTTTGAAGGCAACTAGGGTCTCCTCGACTACGCGCTCTTCGTCAATCCAGCCATTTGCCCCAGCCGCTTTTATCATGCTATATTCACCCGATACATTATAGACTGCTAAAGGGGTATCTAATTGTTCCCGAAAATCGCGTAAAATATCTAAATAAGCGAGTCCCGGCTTCACCATTACGATATCTGCGCCCTCTTCTATGTCCAGAAGAGCCTCGCGTAGAGCCTCCCGCCGATTGGGGGGATCCATTTGATAGGTGCGCCGATCGCCAAATTGAGGGGTACTATCCGCTGCCACGCGGAAGGGACCATAGTAACCGCTTGCGTATTTCGCGCTATAAGCCATTATGGGCAGGTGAGAGTGTCCTGCACTATCCAGTGCAGAGCGAATGGCTCCTATCCGTCCATCCATCATGTCGGAGGGAGCGATAATATCGGCTCCCGACTCTGCATAACAGACGGAAGACCGTGCTAAAAGTTCTAACGTGAGGTCATTATTTACGTCCTCATTTTCGATAACACCGCAGTGACCATGGTCGGTATACTCGCACAGGCACACATCTGCAGTCAGTAGAACCGTGTCGCCAAACTGCTTTTTGAGGGCGCGAAGGGCTGTAGGGATAATCCCGTCTGCTGCATACCCTTCAGTTCCCATGTCGTCTTTGTAGTTCGGGATGCCAAAGAGCATTATAGCAGGAATACCTAAGTTCGCGATCTCCTCCACGGCTCGGCAGAGGTCGTCGACTGTATAGCGGGAAATACCCGGCATGGAGGCTATGGGGCTACTCTCTGCCTCTTCTGTCACGAACATTGGGTAGAGCAGGTCATCTACGGTTACCGCCGTCTCGCGCACAAGTCGGCGTAGGGCGGGCGTTCGGCGCAAGCGGCGCGGACGATGGAGCAGGTCACGCATGAATCGTCTCCTTGATGTAGTACGATTCGATAGCGGCAACGAGACCGGGTATCGTATGCTCTTCTGCGATGATATGCGGCTCTAATCCGAACTCTCTCGCAGTATTCGCAGTGATGGGACCGATCGCCGCGATCAGAGCATTTTTTACGATTTCTGCTGCCTTGGATGGGTCTTCAGGGGTAAGGGCTTGCACAAAATTGCGAACTGTTGAGGACGATGTAAAGGTGATAATATCGACCTCGCCATTCTGGAACTCTGCTCTGAGTGTCTCCGCCCCCTCAGTATCCATCACCGTCTCATAAACCGGGATAACGTCCACTACTGCGCCCCTCTGCCGTAGGGTCTCAGGCAAAACCTCTCTCGCTTCAAGCGCACGTGGGATGAGGAAGTGCTTACCCGTTAAATTGGTTTCAGGGAACTGCTCTAATATCGCCTCTGCAACTGCCTCGGTTGGTATGAAGTCGGCGCGTAGCCCAAGTTGTTCTTTCAGGGCTTGCGCGGTGGCGGGACCAATCGTAGCGATTTTTGTGCGTGCAAAGGCGCGTCCATCTATCTCCATAGCGTTCATACGCTTTGCAATTGCAGGAACCGCGTTTGCGCTGGTCAAAATTACCCAGTCATACTCGTTCAGAGAGAGTAGCGCATCGTCTATTTCGGAAATCTCTTCTAGCGGGCGAATCTCTATGACAGGCAGCTCAATAGGGTCTGCCCCCTTGGTGCGGAGGAGGTCACTCAGTCCGCTCGCCTGTTCGCGAGCGCGAGTCACTACAATTCGCTTCCCAAAGAGAGGTCGCTGCTCAAGATTGTCAAACCACCCAAGCGTTGAACGCAGATTAACCACGTCACCTACCACGCAGACGGCAGGAGGCTTGAGATTCGCGCTGTGTACTCTTTCCACAATATCCGCTAACGTTCCTACGACAACCCTCTGCCGTGCCCATGTTCCCCACTGTACCAGTGCGACAGGCGTTTCAGGAGCGCGTCCGTTCTCTTGAAGGCGTTGTGCTATATCCGGGAGAGCTTCCACGCCCATCAAAAAAAGAAGCGTGTCGGCGGCGTGTGCGATTTTGCTCCACTGCCGTCGCTGTTCTGCAACTCCTGCGGTGCGCGTGCCCGATTCCCGCGAGTCGTCTCGCTCATGTCCAGTAATAATGCTAAAAGACGATGCCGCGTCGCGATGTGTGACAGGGATCCCCGCGTAGGCAGGGGCAGCGATGGCAGAAGTGACTCCCGGAACGATCTCGAAGCAGATTCCGTTCTCTTTGCAGTATTCTGCCTCTTCGCCTCCGCGCCCGAATACAAACGGGTCGCCGCCCTTCAGCCGCACCACAGATTTGCCCTGAAGTGCCCTCTCCACCAGAACCGCGTTTATGTCGGGCTGTTTCATGGAGTGGTGTGCACTCGCCTTACCAACATAAATCTTCTCCGCAGTAGAGAGAGTGTGTGAGAGCAGGGAGGGGTGAGTAAGCCTATCGTAGACCACTACATCGGCGGTCTTGAGTAGCTCTAATCCGCGCACAGTTATCAGTTTGGGGTCGCCGGGACCCGCTCCAACGAGATATACAGTTCCAGATTTCAAAGTCGTCAAGGTGTATCGTTTACTCCAAAATTGGGTTCACTGGGAGGCACCAGTCGATAGGTGGCTCTTCGCGTTCTGCAAGTAGGGCGTTCACTTGCGAAAAATGTTTGCAACCAAAAAAGCCGCGGTATGCTGAGAGAGGGGATGGGTGTGCCGCTTTAAGCATAATATGACGAGGATGAAGAGTGTTCGCTATCTTCTGCGCGGGAGAGCCCCAAAGCAAAAAAATAACAGGCGTTTCTTTTGCAATGACAGCCTGCAATATCGCCGTTGTGAAGGTCTCCCATCCGTGATTGCGGTGCGAAAGCGGTTCATGGGCACGTACTGTCAGTATCGCGTTCAGCATGAGAACGCCCTGTCTCGCCCATGAGGCGAGATAGCCGTGTTCGGCAAGGGGGACATCGAGGTCGCTCTTCAGCTCTTTATAGATATTTACGAGAGAAGGGGGAGGTTTTACTCCCGGAAGCACAGAAAAGCAGAGACCGTGTGCCTGCCCTACGTTGTGATAAGGGTCTTGCCCCAGAATAACTACCCTCACCTGCTCATAAGCCGTGTGTTGCAGAGCGGAAAATACATTGGCTTCCTCGGGAAATACCGCATATTGACTGCGCTCATCATCTACAAAAGAGGCAAGTGCCTGAAAGTAGGGCTTCTCAATTTCAGGCTGGAGGAGGCACTGCCATGTCCCACTGACGTTGGTGTACATTTCGCGTATTAACTCTGCCCGCCATCTAGAATTACGGTATCTTGCCGCTCCATCTCTCTCTGGTCAGGATAGTCTAGCGTATAGTGCAGTCCGCGGCTCTCATGCCTGCACAAGGCAGAGCGTACAATGAGGTGCGCCACCTGTGCGATATTGCGAAGTTCATAAGCCTCCACGCTATTCAACTCTAGAGAGCGTAGGCTGTGTAGTTGGAATTTGAGATATGCGCCCACCGACTGTAGTTCAGCATTCGTGCGTACAATTCCCACGTGGTTCTGCATCGCCCTTTGGATATTTTGTGCCAACTCATTGATGAGTATCTTTGAAAGTGGAAGAGAGATTGGTATGGGCGGCTCCCCTGTAGGCTGGCTTACAGGAGTAAAGGTGTCGGGTAGAGGAGTGTTTGCCTGTTGAAGCGTATGATTCGCGGCACGATACGCGAACACCATCGCCTCCAGAAGCGAGTTAGACGCAAGGCGGTTTGCGCCATGTACTCCTGTGCAGGCAACTTCACCTGCCGCATATAGACGCGGAATGGCGGCGGCTCCGTCAAGGCTCGTTACGACTCCGCCGCACTGATAGTGTTGAGCAGGAACAACGGGAATAGGCTCCTGAGTAATATCTATCCCAACCTGTAGTAGCCGTTCATATATGGTAGGGAAGTGGCTTTTCAGGTGTTCTGATGGAATGTGTGTCGCATCAAGATAGACGCAGTGTTCCCCGCTTGACTTTATCTCCTGCACAATGGCACGTGCGACAATATCTCTAGGGGCGAGGTCGGCAAGAGGGTGATAGCGCGTCATAAAGGCTTCACCATCGGCATTACGTAGCTTTGCGCCCTCACCTCGCATGGCTTCCGTTATCAGAAATGCACGCGCTTTGGGGTGATAGAGCGTTGTAGGGTGAAACTGGACAAACTCCATATTTGAAATAGGCACGCCTGCTCGGTAGGCTATTGCAACGCCGTCGCCTGTCGCAACTAAGGGGTTGGTTGTGTGTTCATAGACCTGACCACTACCGCCTGTTGCGAGAAGAGTCGCCTTTGCATGAAAGGTAGTATAGTTCCCTGTCT
>JAPLCR010000041.1:0-3109 GCA_026392135.1 Armatimonadota bacterium | reverse complement strand
GTGACGAAGAAATGCTCCAATACCTCAATTTGAGGAGTGTGCCGTACCGCTTCAAGTAGAGTGCGCTCACACTCCCAACCTGTAAAGTCAGCGGTATGCACGATGCGGTTTCGAGAGTGACCTCCTTCGCGCCCTAAAGAGAGGACGGAGCTACCGTCAGGCTCCGTTTGGGTGTCGAACATGGCACCTAGCTCCATAAGCTCTTGAATGCGCTCAGGACCCTCACGTACGAGAACGCCCACTGCGTCCTCATGGCACAGCCCTGCCCCTGCTACAAGAGTGTCCTGCTTGTGCAACTCAAACGAGTCGTCGTCAGAAAGCACTCCCGCAATACCGCCCTGCGCCCAACTGCTATTGGCATCGGTGCGCTTGCGTTTTGTGAGGAGGGTCACACTACCAAATTTCGCCATTTTCAACGCGTAGGTTAGCCCTGCTAGCCCACTGCCAATGACGAGATAATCTGTCTGCACAACGTCCATCACGTACAGCCTATCCTTTTGGGAGGGAGCCTCCCGCCATCTCTAAAAGACGCTCGGCTAACCTTATCCCTAACGATTCCGAATCGTGTATCGAACCTTTTTCTTGTGCTTTTCGCACAATCGAACCATCTATATTCGCTAGTATACCCGTGATATAGATTTCCTGTCCCACAATTTGTGCATAAGCGCCAGCAGGAACCGAACACCCTCCCTCAAGGCGGCGCAAGAACGCTCTCTCGGCATTGACGGCAAGTGCGGTTTCGAGATGGTGAAGCGGTGCGAGAAGCGAAATCGTCGATAAGTCGTCGGTACGGGTTTCCAGTGCAAGTGCGCCCTGCCCCACCGCAGGTAGGCAGAGGTTTACAGGGAGGTACTCCGTAATCTTCTGTCGCAACCCTAGCCGATGGAGACCTGCGGAGGCAAGAACAATCGCTGTATAGTCTCCCTCTGTGAGTTTTCGGAGGCGGGTGTCTAGGTTTCCGCGTAAGTCCTTCACCTCTATGTCAGGGCGGAAAGCACGGATCTGTGCCTTTCGCCTCAGGCTACTGGTTCCAACAACGGCATGGAGCGGAAGCATGGCAAGAGGTAGCCCACAGGCGGAGACAAGCGCATCACGCGGGTCTTCGCGCTCAGGTGTGCACGTTAACTGCAACCCTTCGGGAAGCTCGCTAGGCATATCTTTAAGGCTATGTACCCCAAGGTCTATCTCACCGCTCAACAGAGCCTGTTCTATCTCTTTAACGAACATTCCTTTCGTACCCACCTGATTAAACGGAACGTCTTGATGAATATCACCCGATGTTTTAAGAATGGTAATCTGTAGGGTGAGGTTTGGGTAGAGGTCTTGTAGAGCAGTAACAATTAAGTCAGTCTGTGTGCGTGCCAACAGGCTCCCGCGTGTTCCAATGCGTATGCACTTTGTAGATGAATCCAAATGATGTACTTATCCTGCGGTTCTAGTTAAGATGTTTTGTTCGACGCCAAATATCGCAAGCGTGTTCCGCTTGCGATATTAGAGTGATACTGATACCGAAATACGTGCCGTTTCAGTGGGGGTATCAACGGAGGAAGGGGTCAATTCTTGCGTTTGCGAAGCACGGTAAAGTTCAAATCTGCACGGTTACGGCTAACGACAAGGAGTGGGTCGAATCGGTAAGGTCGTCGAATATCCCATAAGCCTGCTCTGTCAATAGCACGTTCTGCATCGTCACGCCGTCCCTGCTTTTGCTGGTCGGAAGCATATGCAAGAACACTAATAGTCTGGTCATCTAGCGGAAACTTCTTGTCTACCTCGAATGAGGCTTCGTAGCGGTCGTTTCCAATTGACTTCAACTCCCACATCTGCCCCGTGCGATTGTGTTTTGCTACAACTACCATGTATATCTCTGGGGTGGGGGGGATGGGAATACGTACGGCGATTTTGACCGTCTGTCCAACCTCTGCAAGGCTAGGCAATATACGCCCTGCAACGATGGTGAGATAGTCAGACTGGGTGTTCGACGCTCCTTCCGCTTCGACTCTAGCCATGCCGTAGTGGTTCGCGTCTCCCTCCCTCCCGCTTTAAGGGTCTCTTGTTGCATCCAGTAGACTCTAGCGGTTCCTACCAGGTCTTGGCTATTCTCTCCTATCACCTTGATCAGTAGTACACCGGGCTGCTTGCGCTCTTCTTGAACGCTAGGCTTGGAAGAGGGGGTTTTTAGACGCAGGAGAATCTGATCTGCAACGGCTCCACCTGCCGAAATCGTTCCTTTTTGGATAGGGTTTAGCACTGCCGCAGCTTCACTAGAGGTAATTGCTTTTATGCCCGCACGGAGTGGGTTGTTTACGAAGTCGGTTGCTCCGCCAACAAACCGCGTCACCGTACCGAATACTTGAGTTAGGAACCCTTTACCCTTCTTGTCTATATGCATTACATGGCGGGGAACCGCAAGGGCATAGTCGCCATTCTGGTCAGTGTTGGCGTAGTCAATCACCTTGTTATTATCGTCGTACACGGCGATGTAGGCATTTCGAACCGGTTTACCGCTCTTATCAAGTACCTTCCCTGTCGCCCAGATATACTCCTCGCCGCTAGCAGAAGCACTCCCGCAGAGCAGTAGGCTGAACGTAACGGATAAGATAACCAGTTGTAGCACTTTGTGAAACCTTGAAGACATTTTGTTTAACCCTAGTCTTAATTTTTACGCATCTCAGGAGGCAAAACAGGACTCTTACTTTGATGAATCCCATGATTTGGGTTTTGAAGAGCGGGTGCGAGAGTTCCCATTCCTTCAAAGCGCCAGATACCATCTGCTGTGACTACGAAGAACGTGGGAGTCGTCTGGAGGTCAAGAGCCAAGCCCGCCTTCGTGTCTACTGTCACGCGGTCATGCACCTCTTTGCTGGAGTAGTCGTTAGTGAAGACTGTCGGGTTCATCCCTAGCTCTTGTGCCCACTTTACGAAGGTTCTTTCATCGAAATCCATCGCGTCCATCTGCTCTTGACGGTCGAAAATCAACTCTTTCATCTCCCAGAATTTACCCTGGTTCGCCGCCGCCTCTGCCGCAAAAGCAGAGTTCAATCCAAATTTATGCTTTTCGAGCGGAAAGTTACGATAGGAGAAGCAGGCTTGATCGCCAAAGCGTCGGGCT
>JAPLCR010000452.1 GCA_026392135.1 Armatimonadota bacterium | reverse complement strand
GAGTTCACTCTTTTGGGAATTAACCGCGAAACACGCGAAAAGATGCGAAATAGCCTCAATCTTGGAACAACACGCACAGGCTTCCAACCTCAAACCGCGAAGGCTCCTCTCCCTATTTTGACAAGCCTATCGTAGGAGCCTAACCACCTTGTAAGACAAGTCCCTCTCCCAAACTTGGGAGAGGGATGCCCTAAGGGCAGGGTGAGGGCTAGGAGAGGTTGGGCGAGGTTATGTGAAGACTCCCGCAACCCTGCTCTTTTTAAAAGGAGGTTTTTGCTAAAGGCAAAACAAGAGGACAGCCTCCTAAAAGGAGACTGCCCTCTTTTACTAGGAACCAGCGGACTTACTGTACAGGGAAGCCTGTACTTGGGCAGAGAACCGCTTGTCCACCCTGATTATAGGCTTGTTTGCCCCAGAGGAAGTTGTCACAGTTGAGCGTCTGCTCAACCTTCAGCCACTTTGAGTGTCCGTCGCAGAAAGTAAAGGTGTTACCTCCGGAGTGTCGACCAGAGTTAACATAGATGAGGTGGGGATAGCCGCCTCCGCCAAAGGGAGCGGTGGGTTGTGCTGCGAAGATAGCTTTAGCAGCCTCCCCGCTAACGGCGTATATTGGGTCTCCACCAAGGTTTTTACTTGTATCATAAGCCACAGTGCCAGCAGCATCACGCGCAAGAGCGGCGGAGGGGCGGTGGGATTTGTAGAAGGTTCCTCCGGGACCCGTGCCGCTTAGCGCGTTCAGGTAGTCCGTGAATTCGGTCATTCCGATCACCGACGCGGGCGCATCGATGGAGGCAAGGCTGACAACGCGCTGAGGCTGTCCTACAGGAACTCCGCCAACTCCGCCGCGAGGGCGTGGCATAACCTGTTCGTTGGCTGTGTAGCTGATACGTGCCGCTTGGTTATCGTATATCGCAGGAGCACCTGCGTTGGTGGGTGTTTGCCCGTTTATTTTGTCAGAGGGGCAGACGAAAATCTGGGCATTCTTGATGTAGGGTTGGGAGAGTCCAGACCAGTGGAGAATTCCTGTGGCATCTAAACTACCAGAAGAGAGAGGGTCATTATAGTAGTAGGCGGGTGGCATCGTCTCGTCGTAGTCTTGAGAATACATCATAATGGCAAGTCCCATCTGTTTGGTGTTGCTCAAACAGGAGGCTTGTCGGGCTTTTTCGCGGGCTTGCGCGAACACGGGGAAGAGGATAGCCGCGAGTATCGCGATAATTGCGATAACGACTAGCAATTCAATGAGGGTAAATGCTTTTTTCAATTCTTGTCTCCTTGAAATTTAGTGCTGGTATAGAGAGTTTTACCGCTCCTACAAGCACTGAATGGAATAGGGGTTCTTTAGGGCGAATTCGCAAACAAGAAAGAACCTGTTTACGTTGAAAAGAGTACCGTTCGATGATTAAGAGGAAGTTATCACAGGATTAACATTTTGTAAAATTTGAGTTAAGGAGATTAACGAAGCCAAAATGAAGAGAGGATAGGCTTTGTCTTCAGGCAGAAATAGAGGAGGGGATAGTTACTGCACGCAATGACGAATTCTAGTAGAGGGGTAGTAAAGAATCTATGGGGTACGAGCCAGTAAATCCTGAAGTGCTGTCTCCCAGTGCGGAAGCACGGGGTAGCCTTGCAGTTCGAGGGCGAAGTTGTGGAGGACGGAGTAGGCGGGGCGGCGGGTGGGGGACTGCCAGTGGCGGTGCGAATGGGGCGGACGTTCACGCCTTGTACGCCCGCGAGTTCGAGTGTCTTCTGTGCGAACTGATACCACGAACACTCCCCGCTATTGCTAACGTGGTAGGTTCCGTAATGTTGAGAGGCGAGAAGGGAGACCAGAACGCCCGCGAGGTCAAGCGTGTGTGTGGGGCTTCCAATCTGGTCGGCGATGACGGTCAACTCTTTGCGGGTCTGCGCGAGTTCGAGCATTCGGCGCGGGAAGTTCATGCCGTGCACGCCGAACAGCCATGAGGTTCGCGCTATAAAGTGTTTGCGACAGAGCTGCGCGACGTGTTTTTCGCCCGCGAGTTTCGAGGCTCCGTAGTGGTTGAGGGGGTTGGTAGCGTCGTATTCGGTGTAGGGAGTGCGTTTCGCGCCATCGAAAACGAAGTCCGTGCTGACGTAGATTAGCGGGATGTTCGCCTCTCCTGCAATTGTCGCGATATTCCATGTCCCAAGTGCGTTCACGCGGTAGGCGTTATCGGGGTTCCGTTCGCAGTCGTCTACGTTCGTATGGGCGGCGGCGTGAATAACCGCGTCGGGCTGAAATCGCTCGAACTGCGCGACGATGGAGGCGAAGTCCGTTATCTCCATCGGGTTCTCTTCCGCTCTGCGCGTCGCGCCGTACACGGTATGCCCCGCTGTCTCTAGCAGAGGTATTAGGTCTCGCCCAAGTTGTCCATTCGCTCCCGTTACAAGAACGCGCATTTCATTCCTCACAGTACATTGAGTTTGCCGCCGCGCCGGTAGTTGGCGAGAAGTTGACGAACTCTACGGCGTAGTTTTTTGTCTGGGTCGTGATACATCTTCTCTAGCGTCGCGACAATCTCCTCTTCCCGTTCATGTGGTGATCCGTCCAGAAGCGTATGCAGAATAACACCGCGCACTTTCACATCTGGGTCGTCCGCCATTGCGATGAGCCTGTCCCATATCTCCGGATAGTCGGACTGAACATGACACGGACAGAGTTGGTTTGCGGAACACTTTCGCACCTCCGCGTCTGGGTGAAAAGTCAACTCTAGCAACGCATCAATACTCTCGCGTTCGAGACGGTCTTCGCGTCCCTTCCGCCTATACGCCGTGCGAAAATACTTTGCGCTAAGGCGCTCCTGACGTGTTCTTTCGGGCATTTACCTTGACCTCCTTGCCCCCCTTATCGCCTTCGGGCGTATATATATTAAAGGGGCGGTCAAACTTAAAGAGAATCAGAACCAGCGCAAGCCAGATAGCGATAACTACCTGCAACGCTCTGTCTTCGCGTAGTGCCTCGTCTGGCGCTCCGCCCCAGCCCTTCTGGTAGACGAGATAGAGGTAGCGGCAGACTCCGTAGATAACCAGTGGTGTAGTCGCCCAGAGGTGCGGCAGTTTTAGTGATGTTCCCGACTGCACGCTGTAGACCGAGTAGCAGACGATAGTGATGCCCGCTATCATCACGATTATCTGGTCGAGAAAGGGGAGGCTATACTCTTCGAGAATGGCGCGTTGCTTCTCCGCGTCCGCGCCTAGCAGTACAATCTCCTGCCTCCGCTTGCCGAAACCCAAGAAGAGCGCGAGTTGGAAGGAGAAGAGCAGAAGCCATGGGGTACTACGAACGTCAATTATCGCCGCGCCCGCTACTACCCTCAACACAAACCCCGCCGCGAGCGTGAAGACATCCACGAGTACGATATGCTTGCCCCGAAAGCAGTAGAAAATCTGTAGTACGAGGTAGCAGAGAACCACCGCGCCGAACTGCCACCCGAACGCAAAGCTCGCGCCAACAGACCCCACCATTAACAGAACGCTCGCCGCCTTTGCGACGGGGATAGGCAACGCGCCGCTTGCGATAGGGCGCAACCGCTTTTTGGGGTGCTGTTTGTCCGCCTCCACATCAAGAATGTCGTTCATCAGATAGACGCTTCCCGCCACGAGGCAGAAGAGCAGAAACGCCACCGTCACCATTCCAAGCATTTTCGGGTTGAAGAGGTTGTTGGAGAAGACGAGTGCCACATAAACAAACAGGTTCTTGGGGATTTGCTTAGGGCGTAGCCCCTTGAATAGGGCGACTGGCAGGGACATTTTGGGGGATTGCGTCATGCGAAAATCTATCTCTCTTTGCTTAACCCCGCCCTAGCCCTCTCCTTCGCAAAGGAGAGGGAGCTTACTGGCGCGAAGTAGTAGCGTTGGTCTTGTTATCTTTTTTGGCTGTTCAAAATGCGTTCGGCGAGGTCGGTGGTGGAGTGCCCCGCTGTGAAGGGCAGTATCACGACGTTGCCGCCATACCCTAGCACAGTCGGGGTCTCTGGAAGCGCCTCCACATCGTAGTCGCCGCCTTTGGTATGAATGTTGGGGCGAAGCGCGTCCAGCAAGCGAACGGGAGTCGCATCGTCGAAAAGCGTCACGTAGTCCACGCAACGTAGCGCGAGGAGTAGCTCCGCCCGCTCCGCCTCCGGCACGAAGGGGCGCGACTCTCCCTTGAGGCGGCGGGTGCAAGCGTCGGTGTTTATTCCCACGACCAACACATCGCCTAGTGCGCGGGCTTGTTGCAGGTAGCGCAAGTGTCCGACGTGTAGCACATCGAAAACGCCGTTCGTCGTGACGATTTTCTCGCCGCGCTTACGGTGTTCGCCTAGTCGCTCTGTCAGTTCTTCCCATGTTAGGAGGGGGTTCGGGTTCACGCTTCGTCCTCCGCGAATAGTTTGCGCGAATCCAGTTCGTCAATGAACGCTTTCAGGCTTGGGTTGTGGGGCGCGGCTTGTAGCAGCGTTGCGGGGTCGCTCAGGTCATACGATGCGCGTCTATAGTAGTCGCTTTTGTTACTAGATACAGGTAGCGCGACGTTTAACGCGTTTTTACATTCGCGCCATTCTGAACGCATGACCGGGTTGTCTGGATAGTGCAAGGGCAGGAGCCAGCACTCCGTCGAGTCGACTGCGATAGCGAAAATAATCTTCTCTTTTCGCCTCTCATAGACCTCCTCGCCTATCCAATCTCGAAACTTTCCACGCACTTTCTCTAATATCTCCAGAGGCTCTAAGTCTCGTTCGCCTTCACTGCGCGGCACTTCGTAATGCTTTTCTTCGCATCTGTCTGTGTCTATTTGAATGATGATGTATTGTACAAATTCAAAGGCTACATCGAAATCAGACGACCCGACGTAAGTGATAACCGCTTGCCAACCCCTTGGCGAGTTATGATCGTCGCGCAAAGGATATTTCCTTACATCGGGGTCTTTGATGTTGAAGTAGCCCGCAAGGATATGACGGATAACCACGAAATCGGTATGACCTTCGCTAACCAGTCCAAAAGAGGGCATGGCTAGAAGTTCCCCGGCAAGCCGCCAAGATAGCCGCGCAAAAACGCCTCCGAGAGCCGTACAGGGGTTTTACCCTCCTCAACTCTAGGTTTCATAACACGCCTGACGGTGGTGTGACCGTCTATATCGCGCCCGACAACAAACAGCCTCTGCTCGTCGTCATCAAGGTTGAGACCGTCCAGTATCGCGGGGTTGTGCGTTGTCAGGATGAGTTGCTTGTCGTATTTCTTGGCGAGAATCGCCATCTCTTTCACGAGGCGCGTACACAGTTTCGGGTTCAGCGAAGTGTCTACATTGTCTATTGCGAAGAAGTTGGGCGTCTCCTTGCCTACCAGAAGGCAGAAGTAAAAAAGCAGAAATAGGAACCCCTCATTCGCGCTTAGTTCATTGAAACCGCCAACCTCTTCCGAAATGAAGTTGTCCCGAATTTCAAGGTTCACCTCGTTCGTAGATTCGGAGGGCGATTTGAAATCCTTGAACCATCCCAAAAATTGCATACGCTCTTTAACATCCTTGAGCCTCTCGCCGCCCTCGAAAGTTGCGAGGTATTTTACAAATCGAAATAGCCCTTCGCCACGCGCCCCCAGTGGTTGTATTTGCCCTTCTTTTGTGTCTCGGAGGCAGGTGTTTTCTGGAGCGTAGATTAGGAAGCCCCTTATAGGCGAAAAAACCATTACCCCTGTCTCTTCGAGTCCTTTTATCGTATTGGCAATCAATTCTTGTGATATATCACTGTGTGCCACTAATGGCATCAATCCTGCCAACTTTAGGTATTCACTGGTTTGGGGAAGTTTGTAACGCCCTAAACTAACGCTCTTTAACCAACTTGAATATAATTTGTTGTCGTTAGAAAGACTAAATTTTAGAAGATCCCTGTCGACATCTAAACAGGTAATTAAAATATCCTTACTCACATTCGCTTTATCAAACGCGGCACGCATAAAACGAGGGTCAGGCGTAACCCGAATACCCCGCGCATAGAGAAACTCGTTGTCCAGTTTATTACCTGCGGCGGCGGAGCCGAGGGCTATCGCTTCGAGGATATTGCTCTTCCCCGAACCGTTTTCGCCGATAAGCACGGTCACGCGCCCCAGTTCAAGTTTGAGGTCGCTGATAGACTTGTAGTTCTGGATTCCTACTTCGGTTATCATTGAACCCCTCCCGCGTTTCCATCCTCTGACAACCTTTGAGAGACCGCCACCGCTTTGATGGATGTGCATTCGCCCTTCCCCTTGTGAAGGGGAAAGGGTTGGGATGGGGTGGCTGGGTGCAACGTGGAAGCCTTCCGCACTGACCCAGCCACCCCCTCTAAATCTCCCCCTTCACAAAGGGGAGACTTTTGTTCGCCCCTCGCCGTTTCGGAGAGGGGTTGGGGAGAGGTTACAGCCGTCATAAGTCCTCCCCCAGATACTTGCCGTAGAACCGCGCAATAAACGCCTGATAGTCCGGTTTCGCGGTGATTTCGCGCCACCAGCCCTGATTGTCTACGTACCAGCGAACCGTCTGTTCCAGCGTCTCCTCGAAGTCGTAGGCGGGTTTCCAGCCCAGAGCGCGAAGTTTGTCGGCGTTCACGCTATAGCGCTTATCGTGCGCCCCGCCGCGAGGGTCGGGAATATGTTTGACGAGCGATTCCGGCTTTCCGAGTAGGCGCAGAAGCGCGTGGGTGATTTCGAGGTTCGTGCGTTCGCCGTCTGAGCCGATATTATACGCCTCCCCGATAACGCCGTCGTGCAGAACACGGTCAATCCCCGCGCAGTGGTCGAAAACGTACACCCAGTCGCGCACCTGATTCCCTGCACCGTAGAGCGGAACCTTTTTGTCGTCTATAAGGCGAGTCACGAAGAACGGAATCAGTTTTTCGGGATACTGATACGCCCCGTAGTTGTTGCCGCAACGAGTGGTTAGCGCGGGGGTTCCGTAGGTGATAACATGGGCGCGCACCTGCATTTCGCCGCCCGCCTTGCTTGCGGAGTAGGGCGTGTTCGGCTCTATTGGGCTTTTTTCCGTGAACTGCCCGTTGTCAATCGTGCCGTACACCTCGTCCGTGCTAACGTGGAGCATTCGTTCGAGGTTGTGACGCTTCGTCGCGTCCAGCAGAACAAACACGCCGTACACATCCGTCTGAATAAAACTGCCCGGTTCGAGGATGCTCTTGTCGTTATGCGATTCTGCGGCGAAATTGACGATATAGTTCACTTTCTCAGCCTCTATAACGCCATTTACGACCACCTCATCCTGAATTTTGCCCGGATAGAACTTGATGCGCCCAGCGGTGGCGGGGTTATTCTGCATATCCGCAATGGTGGAGAGATTGCCTGCGTAGGTCAGCGCATCCAGAATCACAACGCGATAGTCAGTGCGATTTTGCAGGATGTAACGACAGTAGTTACTACCTATAAAACCCGCGCCGCCCGTCACAAGTATCGTTTTGCTCATAGCTGGAACTCCGAATCTATCTCCTCGTGGCGAATCTCGTCAACGGGCTCCTTGCGTCCGCGCCCCGCGTAGAGTTGGTTGGGGAAGTTCAGCACCACCGCATCGAACTGCCCGACGTTGCGATAGGCGTGAACGACTCCCGGCGGCACGATAACGAAGGCGGGATTCTCTTCGCCTAGCAGGAACACCTCCTTCACGCGCTCCCTATCCGGTCTGTTCTCCCACAGCGTCACCTCGTAAGTGCCAGACAAGAAGCCGAAGCCGTCTGTCTGTTCTCGATGTTCGTGAGGTCCTCGTGCTACTCCCGGATGAGTCATGGAGAGGTAGCCCATCGCAGGAAAGTAGCCTTCCGGCAGTTCGTCCTGCCGAAAAAGTTCCGTAAGCCAGCCCCGCGCATCTGTGTAGCGTCCTAATGAACGCACAACAACACCCTCTATCTGAGATTCCAATGATCGCTCCTCAAATTCGTATTCACCGCAAAACAGTATACCCTGCCGAGCGGCTCTCATCCTAATACGGAGATTTTGACGTTTCTGTTTGTGCCTCTATTCAGAAACCCATTAGGCGCAAACATCGCTCACTTTCAGCATCTTCGGGTAGACTACAGCCATCAAATTAGGGGAGGGCAAGGACTCATGATACGCGTAGAAAGCCGAGATTTGGGAAGAATCGAGCCGCTTATGGAAGCCAGCCATGCAGGAGGACACAGGGGAGTCGCATACGCAGTTTTGGAGGGATTACAGGCGGGGGTTGTGTTT
>JAPLCR010000468.1 GCA_026392135.1 Armatimonadota bacterium | reverse complement strand
CTCCAGACAATTTCTCCCGACTTGTTCACCTCTAGCACGCGATTGTTATTACCGCCTGCGATCAGTGTGTTGCCGTTTTTTAGGCGTACTGCGTTGAAGACCTCTACTCCGTGTCCGTCGTGTCCGTCACTACGAGGTCGTCCGCCCAGCTCCAGTTTGTAAGACCAGACCACGGTTCCCTTATCGTCGTATTCGCGCACAACGCCGTCACCCTCATGGCAGGCGAGGTAGTGTCCGTTATCTAGTTTTCGTACGCGGCGTGTATCCCTGTGTGAGTTGGGATGGTCTACCGTTATCGGAACCTCTTTTACGATGGCTCCCTCTCTGTTTACCTCGATAATACGCCGGTTGCCCGACTCAGCAATCATGGTCAGTCCATTTTTAAGACGCTGAAAACCGTGTACTTCGATAGCTCCCTTGTAGTCATCTTTGGGTGTACAGGTGTATTTCCAGACCACCTCTTTGTCTTTGGTTATCTCGACAAGCGTTTTGGGGTCGCTCTGATAAATAACGTTACCATTAGGCAAAACCTGCATATCGTGAACCACAAAGGGGTTGTCAATTTGCCACTCGACCTCGCCTTTTGTATTGAGAATGGTGATTTTCCCTCTGTCTGCCCCAATAAGACGGTGTTGAACAGGCTTCTCCTCCGCCATTACGAGAGAAGCGAGTAAGACTCCACACAGAACCATAAGCCCGATAAGTCGGCGCATAGTACACTCCTTGACAAAAGTTATAGGGTGATATTCGGTGTTGGAGGGGTAGATTCCTGCTGTCTGTATCGACAAGTGTAGATAGAGAAGGAGATTCGCGTTCCTCTGGCGTATAATGAACCCAGTTTTAATACTTTTTTGGATGGAGGCGGAGATTTGCTTTCAAGGGTCGAACCGATATTGTGGTTATTGGGCGTTGCAGAGTTCTATGGCGCAGTCGTAGTAGGGATAGTGATTGCGCTAGTGGCGCATAGGGTGCAGAACAGGGCGATACTCTCCTGTGCCGTTCTCGTGCTACTTGCCTACTTAGGTGGAATCTTTAAGCTAGGAATGGCAAATGTCCTCATGCTATTAGGAACAGGCTCCCTTACGTTAGCGGCAGAGTACCTGCTCTATCGTTTTGGGCTTGCGCCTCAGCTAGACTGGCAGGCGATAAAGTACCGCAAAGAGACGATGCGCCATGCCATCCTACATAGTGTCCTCCTTTCGGGTTCCCTCCTGTTCACGATTCCTTTTGCGTGGCTAGTAGTTACCTCCTTGAAAGAGGAGAAGGAGATGAGTGCTTTTCCACCTGTCTGGATACCTACCCAACAGGTGAAGATGCTGATTGATGGTAAGAGCGTTGGGCTAGCGATGCTCCCTTATCAGGGTACATCTGTGAAGGTTGCAGTACTCAAGGAGTATGACACTGGAGATCGCCTCGTGCGAATTCTCGAACCTGCCAACCTGAGCGGGACAGAGGTGAAGACAAAGGTGAGTGCTCTCAAGGAGGTACGCCATATCGCACCCGTCTGGAATAACTACCCGAATGCAATCAAGTTCTTACCGCGTGAAACCAATGGGGGATTAATCTACCTCTGGAACACGCTACAGGTCTCCGCGCTCAGTATTATCGGCACACTACTCTCTGCGTCAATGGTTGCCTACTCTTTTGCTCGTCTCAAATGGCCCGGTCGTGAGTTTCTCTTCACGATACTACTCGCTACCATGATGCTCCCTTCCGCCGTAACCATGATGCCCGTCTTCCTTATTTTTCGCTCGTTTGGGTGGATAGACACGCTCTATCCGTTGTGGGCTCCCTCATTTGTCGGCTCGGCATTTAATATCTTCCTGTTACGGCAGTTCTTTATGGGAATACCGACCGAGCTAGAGGAGGCGGCGCGAATTGACGGATGTTCGTTCTACACGATATTTTGGCGCATTGTGCTACCGCAGGTGAAGCCTGCCCTTGCCGCGCTGACTATTATGTCGTTTATGGGTTCATGGAACGATTTCCGAGGGCCTCTCATCTATATCAGCTCACCCGAAAAACAGCCGCTTGCCTACGCGCTCCAGCTTTTTCAGACGGCTCACGGTGGCGAACCGGGCTTGCTCATGGCGGCATCTACCATGGTGATGGTTCCTGTTCTGGTACTCTTCTTTTTTACCCAACGGTACTTCATTCAGGGTATCACTTTAACGGGTATCAAAGGGTAGTTGTGTAGAGGAAGGGAGTACTTTCGTGCCAACCGAATTTCCACCGACGCGGCGTAAGCGCAGGTCGCTGAACGTCACCGCAATAAAGCAGGTCGCTGTTTTCGTCTCTGCCATACTCACTGGGCTAGGAAGCGCGGTAACGGGCTTAGGGGCGCAACTCGCGTTTACGCCCATGTTGAGTTGGATGTTAGGATATAAAGACGCAAAAGCGGCAGGAATGGCGTTCTCATTCGCGCTCGCGGTGTCCTTCACGACGCTCATCGCAGCACTCGGCTTTCAGTTCTCACTATCAAGTACTCTACTCTACGGCATACCGCTTTTTATAGGGATGACGCTTGGTGCGCTGGTAGGTGTGAAGTTCGGTAAGCGTAATGGAGCCAACCGCCTCTTCCTATCTATTGCAATTATGCTTCTCCTCTTTGTTATCTTGCAGGTGGCACGGGAGAACAGTCTGACTCCAAACTATGGAGTGCGTGGCATTCCTATTCTGCTCTACCTTATGCTAGGGGTAGCAGTAGGAGGTGTGAGCCAAGCTACGAAGATACCGAGTGGAATACTGCTCATTCCGGGCTCCTTCCTGCGCTAAGCAGTCAGCGCATACAGAGTAGTGACCCTGTGTACGCCTTCCCTGTGACGCTGGGAGGATGCCTTTCAGGGCTGTTAGGCGGTTGGCTACTGGCACGCTACGGACAGAATGAGAGTAATAAATGGATGCTCTACGCTTTTGCGGCGGTTGGGATGTTCCTGTGTGCGCGTGAACTCTCACTACAGAGCGAATCCCCTCCGCCTCCACACATTGATAGTGGACCCCCACGAACAGAATCAGGAGAATAAAGCGCGTTATGCGATTTGGTCTATTCAAAAATCTTGTCAATAAAGTGAAGCAACTTTTCACGGGACGAAGCGTACTTGATGACGCTTTTTATGAGGAGTTAGAGACCCTCCTTCTTCAGAGTGATATAAATATTCACACAGCAGAGCGTGTACTGGATGAGCTTCGCAAAGCGGTGCGCGAAGAGAGGCTTGAGACCAGTGAGCAGGTGTTAGACCGCCTGAAACGCTCTCTCGTTGCTATTTTGACCGATCCTGTCATTGCTGAAAGGCAGGCTTTAACAGTCAGTGCAAACACTCCAACACTCTATCTTGTTGTAGGGGTGAACGGTGTAGGCAAGACCACAAGTATCGCGAAGATGGCGAATATGTACGCGAAACGTGGTAAAAAAGTGATACTTGCAGCGGGCGATACTTTTCGCGCCGCCGCTATTGACCAACTGGAAATCTGGGCAGAACGCACTCAGACCGAACTCGTGAAACATAAGGAGGGAACCGACCCTGCCGCAGTTGTCTTTGATGCCATTCGGGTAGGGCGGTCACGCGGGGCGGACTATGTGATTGCGGATACTGCAGGGCGGCTTCATAACCGCTCGAACTTGATGGATGAACTCAAGAAGATTTATCGTGTGACCGAAAAGGAGTTGGGGCGTGCCCCCGATGAGGTACTCATGGTTCTGGACGCAACTACCGGACAGAACGCGCTGAGTCAAGCCAAACATTTTATGAGCGCGGTACACGTCACCGGTATCATTCTTACAAAGTTGGATGGTACGGCAAAAGGCGGTATCGTTGTTACTCTCGCGAACGAACTCAAGTTGCCTATCAAGCTGATTGGCGTGGGTGAGAAGGCACAAGACATCGAAATTTTTGACCCCGTGAAGTTCGTAGATGGGCTTTTTGAATCGGATGGGAAGTAGGCTTGGAGACCGAATTCGCGTCCACTCTCTCGCCAGCGGCAGTAGTGGTAACTGTATGCTCATCCGGTCTAACGGTATGAATCTACTGATTGATGCAGGACTCTCTGCGCGTGCCATAGAGAATCACTGCCGCCGACTCGGAGTCGCGATAGAGAGCCTGAGTGCTATTCTCCTTACGCACGAACACTCTGACCACATTCAGGGCGCGGCTACGCTTGCGCGACGCGCCAAAGCCCCCATTGTCGGCAACTCCGCCACCCTCAATGCCCTTCGTGAACGCTCTACCGCCGATTTCCCTACGCTAACTCTTCCCACTAGTAGCACGATAACGTTAGGAGAGACCACTGTCCGCTCATTTCCCATCCCGCACAATGCGGTGGAGCCAGTGGGCTGGGTCGTTGAGTCGGGGCAAGGGCGCATCGCCTATGCAACGGATGTGGGGAGCATTACGGACGACTTACGGGAGGCGGTGCGCGGGGCGCAACTCGTCATTATCGAGGCAAACCACGATATTCGGTGTCTTTGGCACGGCTCTTACTCTCCGCAAATGAAGGCACAGGTCGCCTCTCCGGTGGGGCATCTCTCGAATGAGGAGTGTGCAGAGTTGCTTGCCGAACGCATGGAGGAGGGGACGGCGGCTACTGTTTGGCTTGCCCACCTCTCGCGCCAAAACAATGCGCCCTCCCTCGCAAAGCGCACGATTGAGGAGCGGTTGGCAAAGCAGAAGTGCGTACCGCACCGCGTAGAGGTAGCAATGCGTGATCAGCCGAGTGTTTCGTGGCGATACGGGGCGCAAGCATTTCAAATGAGCCTGTTATGAGTGCGCTAAGCGGATTGAAAAATCAGGTGTGCTACCAACGGCACAGTATAAGGTTGCCTACCGCTACTCTCTCCGTTTCCGAGTGGTAATTGAAGGGTAGGGCTAGGGGAAAGGGTGTGTTAGTTGAGTTCTACTGTCTTTTTATACCGCAGAAACAGATAGCGGTTCAGCAACAAAAGAGCAATGGGGTACACCACACTGGGCCAGTTGTCTATAAACGTATTATGCCATCCTCTGGAAAAGAGCATGGGCAGAATAGTAAGCGCGGTCAGCAGGATGTACAGTACCGCAGTCACCTGCTTGTCGCGTCTGGTTTTTTGGCTTACCACGCTTTGTACTATCAATATCGTACACACAACACTCAGCTCAAACGGGTCGAAAAGAGCATTACTCCAACGCCCAGCCCAAGTAATGGGGATAAGTGCCGCGTAGCGTGTGAAAAAAGCGATAGAGACGATACCAATTGCGAGACGTGGTATTGGGTGGAGTGCTATCAGTACACTCGACAAACTCTGTTGTTTAAGTTCAACCTTGTTACTCTGCAAAGAAAAAAGGTCCTTCCCAAGAAAATATCATCGTCTGAGTGGGTAGTTTCCATCTCTGCCATGAGGTTGTCGCCACAGAGCCATCCATGCGAAGGCGGACGAGGTGGTCAGGGATAAGGCAATGTTTGATACCGCAAGTCGCTATATCAGGGCTTTCACCATGGAATGCAGAGATAGTATTGTTAGCGTAGAAAATGCTG
>JAPLCR010000253.1 GCA_026392135.1 Armatimonadota bacterium | reverse complement strand
GCGTAACGATTGGCATCTCTTCTTCAAAAAGTAAGAGTTGCGTGCCAATATGTTTATTTTGCGTGGATACAGGCATAAATTTTAGACCGCTATAGCCCTTCTATTATGGCGTAGAGCTGCCGCGCTTCACACCTTTGTACTTCTCTAACATCACTCGTAATCTACGTTGCCCCACTTTGTTTTCTGGATAGATAGCTGCTTTTTCGAGTATTGCGATGGCTTTTTCGGGTTGCCCTGTCTTTTCATAACAGGTCGCTAATATGTTGTAGGAAGACCATGGGCACTTCAAAACGATGGCTTTTTCGTAGTAGGGTATTGCTGCCTTGTAATCTTTTACTCGGATCACGTAGTGCATCCCAATTTCGTCATAAAAGTAGTAGTTATTGGGGTTTGCCTCTAGCCCCTGTTTCAACACTTTCAACCCCTCATCAACCCTGTCTGTACTCCAAAGGAGGTGTGCAGAGGTATCAAACGGCTCGAATTCGTGGGGGTTGCTTAACATCAGGATACGGGAGATGTTGATGAAGTGGTTATACTCTCCTTCATGCCCATGTGCATCCGCCTGCTTCCATAGCTGGTTCACTACATCCTGTAGCACCACGTCTGAAAGCATCTCTTGTGTTTCGGAAAGCAGTTTCCCTTTGAAATAGACTGTTTCAACGGTCGGTTTGGCGGACTGCGGTCTCTTTGGTGAGAGTGCCTTTGCCGGTGCAAGCGGATCACCCTTAAATTTTGGAGGGGCACTGTGTTGCTGTCTGTTCTGAGCGAACGCGCCGCTCATGCTAGCGAGCATCAGAACCCCCGCACACACCCCGTAAATAAGCCCTCTTCTCATAAGTCTCTCCTTTTTCGTTCTAACCCCGCATACCCATGCCGCCATCTACAGTAATAGTAGTGCCGGTAATAAATGCCGCAAGATCGCTGAGGAGAAAGCAGGTTGCGCCCGCTACATCCCCCGGCAGACCAATTCGCCCTAGTGGGAAACCCGCAACGATGCTCTCCCGCCCAATCGCATTAATCGTTTCGGTTGCCATCTCCGTCTCCGTCCATGCGGGTGCGATACAGTTCACGCGCACTTTGAGAGGTGCGAGTTCCAAAGCCATCGACTTCATAAAGATAATCTGAGCGGCTTTGGAGGTGGCATAGCAGGAGATACCTGCCGCCCCTGCCTGTCCGGCAGTGGAAGTGTATATGACAACGCTTCCACCGTTCGGATTGGCGCGAAAATACTTGACTGCGCCCTTCAGCGAGAGGAAAGTCCCCTTCAAGTTTATCGCCATCATAGTGTCCCAAAACTCCACTGTCATCTCTTCAATAGGGCACCCCTCATAGATGCCTGCAGAGATAACAAGTCCATCCAACACTCCAAAGTTCGCAACGGCTTCTTCTAGGGCAGAGGCAATTTCACTCTCCTGAGAGACATCTGCTTTGAGGGCAGAGGCGTGTCCGCCCGTGCTTGCAATCTCCTCCACGAGGTCTTGCGCGGCAGCCGCGTTCCGTGAGTAGCTCACGCTGACACGTGCCCCTGCCCTGCTTGCAAAGCGGGCTACCTCCGCGCCTATGCCCCGACTTCCTCCTGCAATAAAGATATGCTTGCCTTTCAGGTCGAACACGTCTCTCTCCTGACTACTTTTTAGCGAGCTTAATGGAGACGATTTTGTCGCCCTGTCGTAGTTTATCCATCACCTCAATCCCTTTAACAACCTTGGCGAAAGCGCAGTATTTGCCGTCCAACATCAGGTTGTCACCTAGGTTAAAGAAGAACTGGCTGTCACCGCTGTTGGGATCTTGCGAACGCGCTAGCCCTACTGTCCCACGTACATGAGAAGCCTTCGCCTCTAGTGGAACGTTGCCCAGGTCGGAACCGCCATCCCCTAGCCGATACTTCGAGTTCACTTCTTCGGGGGTTATGTCTGCGATGTCGCCGCCGTTCACCTTTTTCGATTTGGGATCACCTGCCTGAACCACAAAACCACCGACGTAGCGATGAAAGAGAATCCCGTTATAGAACTCCTTCTTGGCGAGTTCCAGAAAGTGTTTTACGGTCTGCGGTGCATCCTTCGCAAACATCTCCAGAGTAATTGTCGCCTTTTTTTTCATAGAGCGCAACTCAATCGTCACCTCAACGGTGTTGCTTGAAGCGGCGGGCTTCTTTTGCTTGGGGGGCTTCGCGTAGGCGGATACACCTACTGACAGCATAAGCGCACACATAAGTGCCGCACGTAAAACGGTTTTTGCTACCAACATTCTATTCTTTCTCCTAAAGTAAAGTGATTTCTACCTAACTCTCCCTATCCTTGTGAATCCCTCCCCGACACGAAGAGGGATTCACAAGGGGTTAGAGCGGAAGTTTCTGTGTAGCCCCTGTATTTGCTGAGCGCAGTCCTGCTTCCAGAATCTGTTGCGCCCCTCGACTCACCTCTGGCGAACAGAAGCCCTCAATAGGAGTCCTGTTCTCGATGCAGTAGAGAAGGTATTCGGGCGCGGAGCGCATAGGATAGACAAGAGGAGTAGGCTCTATAGTCTCGTCCTCTTTGCCCGGCTTCTGAACTACTATGTTATTATGCCATACCCCGATAGAGCCTTCGCTACCGTAGACTAGCGGGTTCGTCTCTGCATATCCGACGGGTTGCGACCAGCTCGCTTCGCACACGCTAAAGGCGTTGTCAAACTGCGAAACGATTATTGCGTTGTCATCAGAAGGGGGAAGATAAGCCTTTTCGGTTCCAAACGTGCCTCTCATTCCCATTACCGAGTTGGGGGTTCCTAGTAGGCGCACCGCAAGTTTCGCGCCATAACAGCAGTAGTCCATGAGAGCACCCGCACCGTTGATTTCGGGGTTTGTAAGATCTGCCACGAAATTAGGGCTACAGCCAATCGCAATGGGACCGCTATGGGCACTACGATAACGCACGTAACGCACGTCACCGACTTCGCCTGCTAGTACGCGCCGCTCCAACTCCTGCCATGCGGGAGACCATGCGGAGGGCCAGTTGATGAGCAGATAGGTTCCTGCCTTCTCTGCGGCGGCTTTCATGCGGTCGGCTTGCGCGAGGGTCGCCGCCATCGGCTTTTCGCTAATGACGTGAAGCCCCTTCGCCGCCGCCGCCTCCACGATGTCCGCGCCTTCGCTGTTTCCACCCGCTACCTGTAGGATATCGAGATCCTCTTTCTCCAGCATCTCGCGATAGTCGCTATAGAGGCGCGTCACGCCATACGCGGTTTTCAGATGTTCCAGTAGTTCAGGCGCGTCGTCCGCCCCCGCTACTAGCTCCACATTTGGAAGCTCTTTCCAGTGGTTCAGTTCACCCCACACATGGTCGTGGGACATACAGGCGATGCCAACTCGGTAGATCTTTGCCAATCTTGTACTCCTTCGTATTCAAAAGTAGTGTTATTTCGTTCCCAAAAACTTAATGCAGGCAGGTTGCTGAAGCGAGAGCGTTTGACCTGTAGGGGTAAGTAGCCCTGTGGTGGTGTTCACTCGGTACGCCACAATACTATCCCCGTTCTGATTTGCGGCAAGCAGGAAGTTCCCAGAGGGATCTATGTTAAAGTTGCGCGGGTACTTGCCTTGCGTCGGCTCTGTGCCAAGCAGTTTGATTTTTCCCGTCGCAGAATCTATTGAGAATATCGCAATACTGTCGTGTATGCGGTTAGAGCCGTAGAGGAACTTCCCGTTTGGGTGTACCAGTATCTCGGACGTATAACTCGTCTCTTTATGCCCTTTGGGTAGGCTGGAGACCGACTCGATGGGCTTCAAGACTCCCGTGTTTGCGTCGTAGGTCATCGCGGTAACGGTGTTATTGAGTTCATTGATGACGTAGGCATATCTCCCGTTCGGATGAAACGCCAAGTGTCGGGGTCCCGCGCCCGGAGCCGAGGAAACGGAGCTACTATCCTGTATAGTTCCTGCGTCGGGATTAAATTTATAGGAGAACACCTTGTCCACCCCTAAATCAACAGAGAGGGCGTAACGGTTGTCGGGTGAGAGCCAGACGCTGTGCGCGTGTGGAGCCTCTTGGCGCGACTTATCTACACTGGAGCCTGTATGCTTAACGATGCAGGAGGCTTCCAGCAGATGCCCATCCTCCTGTATTGGAAGCACAGCGACGCTCCCTGAGCTATAGTTCGCAACGAGGGCGTTGTTTCCCGTTTTGTCTAGGGAGATATGACAGGGTCCCGCACCTCCCGAAGCCTGTTGGTTCAACAAGGTGAGCTTACCCGTTGTAGAATCGATGGCGTAGGCGGTGACTGCTCCCGTATTTTCCCCCTTAAAAGTACCATCCTCGTTCACAGCGTAGAGGTATTTCTGGGAAGGGTGTATCGCAAGAAATGAGGGGTTGCTAATCTCTGCAACGAGTTCAGGCTGAGAGAGGTGTCCTGTTTGGGTATCCATTCGCATAAGGTAGATGCCCTTGCTCTTCCCAGCGGTATAGGTTCCAATGTATATCATTCGTGTTCCCTTCTTAGGCGATTGCGGTTTGGCGTGGCATACTGACAGAAGGCTTAGAAAGCCTATCAGCGCGAATATTCGCCCTGTTGTTATCCTCATTACGCTCCTCCATCCTTTTCTGAGCGGACTTATTTCAGGTCTGTGCCTTCAATTGCCCATTTACGTCCGTTGTTACCCTTAAATACGAGTTTCTTGAACTTGGAGTCTTTGGGGACGCTGAAGAAGACTCGAAAAACGTACTCATCCCCTTTTTTGAAGGTGTGTTCAGGAACGGCATCCGATTTTGCTTTTCGGTAGTTGATAGGCTTGAAGCTATCGTTTTCGTCGTTCGCAAGCAGATAGCAATCTTCGTCCCCCGTCACATCAAACAGAGGAAACTCTTTTCCCCAATCGCTCTTCGCTGTCATGGTGACGATAGCGAAGGCTTTACCCTCTTCTGGCGGGTTGCCGTCTAGTTTTGCCTCTACAGACACTTCCAATTTGTCGAATCGAAGCAACGCTGTATTCGCCGAGTAGTATTCGCCCTTTTTGGCTTTGCCTTCCGCGAGAGCCAACGCCCCCGAAGGATGAGACGTATCGCGAACGTTATCCGCTAGGGGCTTAATCACGTTTTTGGGGTCGCCCACTTCGCCCGCCTCTTCTTTGGTCGCGTCCGCGATAAAGTAACGGAGAACCTCTTCACTCTTGCCCAGCCGCCCTTGGTTCACCATCACCTTGACAATACGCGCCTTTGCAGGGACGACGAAGCCGACGTGTAGCCCGTCTTTGAGCGCGGGTTGCCCCATTCCTTGCCCTGGTCGCAAGTTGATGCTTAGCGCCTCCACTCCTTTGCTATCTAGTGTGACAGCTCCATTCGGATAGAGTTCGCCCTTTTCGTCTACCAAGGTGAAGAAATTCAACTCTGTAAAGAAGTCTTGGGCGCGAGTGTTTTTGATAGCAACATCTAGTATTACCAGCTTCTCGTCCGCTTTGGGAAACAGCGGGGCGTAAGCAGCGTAGGAATCCGTCGTGTATCGCGCTGTAATTATCTGGAAATTGAGGTTGTCCTTGAGCGTGTATATCATCCCGAACTGCCCGTTGGCTCCAACGAGTTGCCCTTGCCCTTTCGTCTCGTTCTTAACGGGGGGCTTTTTAGCGGGCGTTTTCTTGGGAGGTGCTGCGTTTACCGCGATGCTGAGAGCCGCTATTCCGCAAAACAGAGAGAGTTGTAGAGTTTTCACTTTGTGAATCCTTCCTTGTACTGAAGTATGGGTATCGCCTTCGTATAGAATGGAGACAACACTATGCCCTCATATTGGTCT
>JAPLCR010000199.1 GCA_026392135.1 Armatimonadota bacterium | reverse complement strand
GCAGATCTCCATTAAAGGTGAGGTGTTGGGGTTACCCGATTCCCTTCCCGATTCCCACAAGCGAATCTTCAACGTAACACTCACCGCTAATCGGCAGGAGACCGCAAGGAAAATACTCACCCCCTTCGCACGCCGTGCTTTCCGCCGCCCCGCTACCCCGCAAGAGATAGACAGGCTAACAAAATACGTTGAGATGGCTTCCAAGAACGGTGAGAGCTTTGAGAAAGGAGTCTCCCTCTCCATACAGGCGATACTCTGCTCACCCAACTTCCTGTTCCGCCCTGAGTTCTCTTCCCTGAAATCGGGAGGGAAGACAGGTGCATTGAGCGGCTACCAGCTCGCAACGCGCCTCTCCTACTTTCTATGGAGCAGTATGCCCGACGAAAAGCTGCTACAACTCGCCGCGACAGACGAACTGACGAAGCCAAGCGTACTTGCCGAGCAGACACGACGAATGCTCAAAGACCCCAAAGCCAAAGCGATAACCGATAACTTCGCAGGGCAGTGGCTTAACCTACGCAAACTCAGTATCGTTAATCCCGACCAGAAACTCTTCCCCTCTTTCGATAACGACCTGAGAACGGCTATGCGCCGCGAAACAGACCTCTTCTTTCAAGAGGTCATCAATCAAGACAGGAGTATCGTGGACTTTCTGGACGGCAAATTCACCTACCTAAACGAGAAACTCGCCAAACATTACGGTAGAACGGATATATCAGGGCAAGAGTTCCACCGAGTCATATTGACAGGAGGAGAGCGGCAGGGTATCCTGACTCAGGCGAGTATTCTGACCATATCTTCGAACCCCACACGAACATCGCCCGTCAAAAGAGGCAAGTGGGTACTTGAGAATATCTTGGGAACACCTCCCCCTCCAGCTCCGCCAAACGTGCCTGTTCTATCCGACGACAAAAACATGGGCAAGCCCCTTACGGGAACCCTGCGTCAACGTATGGAGGAGCATCGCAAAAGCCCAATATGCGCCTCGTGTCACACGCAGATGGATGCGATAGGCTTCGGTATGGAGAACTTTAATGCGGTAGGAGGATGGCGCGATACCGACGGCGGCGACAAAATAGACCCGTCAGGCTCCTTGCCGGGCGGAATGAAATTTAATGGACCCGCTGAACTTATCAAAGTGCTTAAAAGTAAAAAACCGCTCTTTGTGCGAAACTTTACCGAAAAATTGATGACCTACGCTCTAGGTAGAGGGCTAGAATCAACCGATAGATGCGAAATAGATACAATAGTCCAAGCCCTACCTGCAAAGGACTACCGATTCTCTGCAGTAGCAATCGCTATTGTACAGAGCGATGCCTTCCGAAAACGACGAGCAGATGGAGGAACCAGATGAGCGAAATACGAATACCCCGCCGCACCGCCCTAAAGGGACTCGGCGCAGTAGTTGCCTTACCCCTTTTGGACGCGATGATACCCATGAACGTCTTTGCTAGCGCAGAGAAAAAGCGCCCCAACCGCATGATGTTCATCTCGGTACCGAACGGGGTAAATATGAAAGACTGGAAGCCCACAGATGTAGGCACAAACTACACCCTGCCTTACATTCTCGAACCCCTCCAAAAAGTAAAAGACTCTATCGTGGTAATGTCCGGCTTGACACAAGACAAAGCGCGTCCCAACGGGGATGGGGCAGGAGACCATGCGCGTTCGGCGGCGGCATGGCTCACAGGGTGCCAACCACGCAAGACTTCCGGTTCCAATATCAAAGTCGGTGTATCGGTAGACCAACTTGCCGCGCAGCTTGTAGGTAAAGCAAGCCGCTTCCCCTCCATCGAAATCGGGTGTGAACGGGGCGGGCTTGCAGGAGACTGCGACTCCGGCTACAGTTGTGCCTACTCCTCCTCTATCGCGTGGCGCGGGGAATCGACCCCCGTCGGTAAAGAGGTGAATCCACGGAGCGTCTTCGACCGCCTTTTCGGGACGGGAGACTCTAATGAGACCCCCGAAAGCCGAGAGAGAAACAACTCGTATCGCAAGAGCATTCTCGACTACGTTCTCGAAGACACAAAACAACTTCAAGCAAAACTAGGCATAAACGATCAGCACAAGTTAGATGAGTACCTCACCAGCGTTCGCGAAATTGAGATGCGCCTCGCCCGTACCGAGCAGTTCACCCAAGAGGTCAAGCTCTCCGGCGGTAAGGTTCCGGTAGGTGTGCCCGCCGAATACGGCGACCATGTCCGACTTATGTACGACATCATGCTTCTCGCCTTCCAAACCGACCAAACTCGTATCTGTACCTTCATGTACGCAAATGAAGGAAGTAACCGAAACTACTCCCAAATCGGAATAACAGACGGGCACCACGACCTCTCGCATCACGGGCGCGACCCCAAGAAGTTGACGAAACTGCGCGAAATCAACCACTATCAGATTTCGCACCTCGCCTATTTCCTAGAGAAGTTGCAAGCAGTGAAAGAGGGAAGCGGAACGCTTCTCGAAAACTCAATGATTGTGTTCGGAAGCGGCATTAGCGATGGCGATATGCACAACCACAACGATCTGCCTGTACTCTTCGCAGGTAAGGGCGGCAACACTATCAAAACAGGACGGCACGTCAAGTACGACGACAACACCCCGATGACCAACCTCTTTCTCTGTATGCTCGACTGGATGGGGGTTCACCCCGATAAACTGGGCGACAGCACAGGGCGCTTAGAGCAACTGGTCTAAGCCGTTCCCGCTCATCTTAAAAAGGACAGCCCCCTCTCTCAACTCTGAGAGAGGGGGCTGTCTCATTCTCTACCTCGCCTTCTTACGGCTTCAACCCCAATTTCACGTAGGCACTGTGGTTCGCGTTGCGGTAGCCCAAAGCAATGGCTTTATTCGCCATCTGAAGGGCATCGTCCTTACGATTCAGGTTCAGCAGGCAGTCTGCAATATTGGCATAGTAGATAGCGCGTGTACTGTCTAGTTCAATCGCCTTACGGTAGAATGGCTCTGCCTCTTTGGAGTTTTTGTAGATATAGTTGTAGAGCTGCCCTAAAGCATTGACAGGGTAGGAGTCTTTAGGGTCTATCTTCATCCCTTTGCGGTAAAGATCTTCTGTCTTGTCGTAGTCCTTCTTTACATTCTGATAGAGCGACGCAAGCCCGTAAAGTGCCCCTGTAAACTTAGGGTCAAGCTGGTTGGCTCTAGTGTAGAGTTTCTCCGCCTCAACGTAGTCTTTCTTAATATCCTTGCAGAGGTTCGCGAGATTATAGTAACAGTTGACATCAGCAGGGTTTGCCTCAAGAGCCTTTCGGAAGAGCTTCTCCGCCTCCGCGTAGTCCTTCTTCTCGTTCTGGTAGATAAGAGCGAGGTTATTCAAAGAGGTGCCCGTTGAGGGGTCAAGCTCTGCCGCTCTACGAAGTAGCTTTTCGATTTCAGCGGGGTCTTTCTTTAGCTCTTGATAGAGGGTGGCGAGGTGGTGTACGGGCGTGGCGTAGGAGCTATCCATCTCCATCGCTTGACGATAGTACCTCTCGGCACTTACAGGGTCTTTCTTGATTTCGCGGTAGACGTTCCCCATCTCGTTGATAGGGCGCGGGTCACGCGGAGAGACTTCAATCGCCTTACGAAGCAGGCTCTCCGCAGTAGCCGCATCGCGCTTTACTTTACGGTTGAAGGTCGCGTAACTCATATACGCCGCAATCTCGTTTGGAAATTTTTCAAGGGCTTGCAGGTAGGTTTTTTCTGCCTCTCCCGGACTGTTCTTAGCCTCACTATAAAAATCGGCAAGACCTGTTACGGGGTAAGCTGAGGCGGGTTCGAGTTCTATCGCCTTGCGATACCACTTTTCGGCTTCAACGTAGTCCTTTTTTTGGT
>JAPLCR010000352.1:1406-4254 GCA_026392135.1 Armatimonadota bacterium | reverse complement strand
CTATCTTGTCGCCAGATGCAATCGCCCAGAGCGGAACGCCATCAAGCAGTACTAGCCGCGGCGTATACCCCATACCGTCGAGGTTCCAAAAGCCTGACCCAGCCTTTAGTGTTCGTCTCTGTGCGAAGCGGCTTCCTGTGCGTACCGGCTTCGGCTCAAACATCTTAACCCATCCCCTCACTTTGTATTGAGACTGCTTATCGCCCCGCACTATCGTTGCATTTGACAGGTCGCGCCAGATAAGCGTATTGTTCTGGAAAGTCCCCGACGTGCCATGCAGAAGAACCCCCGTCCGCGCCCCATAGAAGAGGTTATTTCGGAATACGTAGCCCTGCGAGGGCGTTTTGTCGTTGTTGTTTTTGCGTAGGAAGACGAGATGTCCGTCGGGGCGTTCGCGCTTTGCGCTATAGCCGAAAATGTTGTTCTCGAACGTGTTGAACTGCCCGTTTTCAATCTCTACGGCGTTCGTGGAGTCGTCGATGCAGATATTGTTACGTACTACGCTATGTCGCGAATATCCAAGCCACAGTCCGTAGTTGGAGAAGGAGCAGTTATTTCCTTCGATAATAGTGCCGTCAACTAAATCCACCTCAATCGCGTTGTTTGGGCTAAACGAACAGTCGTTATTCCGCAGGATGTTCCTATCCGAACTGTTTTTGGGAGGCACGACGGTTCCCGGCGTAACGGGACCCTCGTTCGCTCGAATGAAAATCGCATCGCCGCCAAACCGCAGGTCGTTCGCTTCGATGAGGTTTTCGTTGCTATTGTGGTCTATCCCGACGGCTTGCGCGTCCATCGTCGACCAGCCCGTAAGCGCCTGAAAGAGCGTTCCCGCGCCCGTCGTACACCAGATAGCCTTGTTCTTGAGATAGGCGTTGTTGGAGGAGTTCCAGAGATGGATGCCCCAGTTGCCGTTATACGAGTTGTCGCCCTGCTCAATCGTGTTGTGATGGGAGCGCACGAGGTCTACGCCGTCCCACTGATACTGCGCGACGCAACGAAGCAGGTGGCAGTGTTCGCTATCGCGTAGCAGAAAGCCCCCGCCCCACTGGTCTTCGGGTTGCGCGCCGCTCTCGTCTATGACGCTTCCGGGCGTAAGGTCTCCGTTGAACGAACTCACGCAGTCAATGAACTTTACGCCCTTGCACTTTTCGAGGCGCACGCCCCACAGAAACTCGCTGACCCGTAGATTTTTAATCGTGACGTTTTCGGCGTTTGTAATCGCAAGCCCCACACCCTTGCGCCCCTTGCCAACGAGGTCTACGCCCTTAAAGTCGAGCGTGAAGCCCTTGCCCGATACCTGAATCGCGCCCGTGTCGTTCGCTTCGAGCGTATAGGTTCCGGGACGCAGTTGGACGGCGGCTTGTATCTTCATTCCGCTTGTGATAGGCGTGGCTTGCTGTGCGAAGAGCGGAAGAGGCAGGAGGCATAGGGCGAGGCTTAACAGTTTAGGCATGGGGGCTACTCCTCAGAAATGGCAGGCGGGTTAGGTTCGTTATCAAGGAAGAGCTCTCCGCCAATAGTAGTGAATTCTGGCAACTACTCCGGTTATGGTACAATGAATATGGAGGAGGGAACCAACCAATGACACAGACAGCGTTGCGGATTAAGACCCGCGCTCTCGCCGGAAAACGTCTTGATATTACTATACCCGAACTGGACGAGGGAGAAGAGGTGGAGATTATTATCCTACGCTCTCAAGACACAGAGGCGGCGACTTCTGAGAAAATATCGCTACTCGAATTCGTAAAAACCGTCGATCCGGGACCCCGCCCCTTCAAAACATGGGAAGAGTATGAACGCGCCTTGCAAGAGGAGAGAGAGGCATGGGAACGCTAACGCTTCCGCTAACGGGCGACATCTACGTAGACTCCAATACGTTGATATACTCGGTTCAAAGCCACCCTCTCTATGCTCCCGCGATCATACCGCTCTGGCAAGAGCAAGCGAACGGGCGGCGTGTTTTCAGTAGCCAATTAGCGCGTATGGAAACCCTTGTTCTGCCCCTGCGTCTGCAAGATGAGGCACTCGTATCTGATTATCGCCGTCTATTTCAGTGCCAGACGGTGGAACTCCTACCTATCACTCAAAACGTTTTGGACGAAGCCGCCCGGCTTCGCGCTCTACACCCTTCCCTCAAAACGCCAGATGCGCTTCACGCCGCCACCGCCTTACTGCATGGTTGCGCCCTGTTTGTCACGAACGATAGAGGCTTTCAGCGTGTAACCGGACTCCCTTTGGCTATCCTTGATGATATTCTCGCCGCCCTCTAATGGTAACGCGCATTGTCTCTCTCCATTATAAATGCGCTTTGCGAAGAGAGAGATAGGGGGGGCGACGGTTTCAACCGCCGTCTCACGAGGCTCAATAGCCAACAACAAGAGCGATAGAAGCCGCAACCTCTTCAACTTCGTCTGGTTCTAACTCCCCAATTTTGGAAATAAAGCGATTGAGCGAAACGGAGCGTACTTGAAAAGCATCCGCGCTTGAAGACTTATGAAGCCCATTCTTGGCGCTAGCGGTAATTTCGGTCATCCAACGATGTTCAGCAAAAGAGGCTTGCCAGCCCGTCAAAGGAACGACAACTCGTAGCGAGAGCCGTCCCATTACCGATGGAGAGACATCACGATAGCGGGGCGCGCCTTCCCAATCTCGTCTCCTACGGTCGGCTCAAGGAAAACGCGCCATACTTCGCCACGTTCAGGTTTAGGCATAATCTTCCCCGTCGAACTCAAGGAAGGGTTCGCCGTCGAGGATGGTAAATGCTGTCAACTCTCGCTCTATCGCAGGAAGCGCCAGGTCAGCCGCATATAGCGGCGCGGCACTCTCTACCGAACGTCCCAGTATT
>JAPLCR010000352.1:0-1393 GCA_026392135.1 Armatimonadota bacterium | reverse complement strand
TTTCCAGACGCTCTTCACGAGGTAAGCGCATGAGTTCCCTTGCCGTAAGCCTACGAGGAGCCGCCTCTTGCACGACTCGCCGCACATATTCAGACAGTTTCAGTCCTCTCTGAGCCGCCGCAGCGTTCAGTCGAGCCTCCTCTTCCGGAGAGAGTTCTATGGTGAGTGTCATCTATTGCCTCTTGCCTTTCGTTATCACGCCCATCATCTCACTCTATTATACAACTCCTTTGCTCTCAATGCAAGCGGGGGCTAACCTGCTAGATGCAAGTTAGCCCCCGCTATTCTGTCGTTCGTTTTTTGCGTCGGAGATACTCTCCCTACTTCACAGTAAGCGTTTTGCCCCCGCTACTGTTCGCATAGAGGTTCTCGCCATCGAAAAGCGCCGTAAGAGGGTGGTCGCCCTTCGTTGTACCGGCGAGTATCGTGTAGCTGAACATCGCAAACCCCGTTGCGTCCGTCGTAGCCGTCCCAACATCCGCGCCGTCTATCTGGAAACGAATCGCCCTGCCCACAAGAAGTGCCTTATCTGTCGTGCGAATCAGTTTCGCTTTCAGGGTAATAGTAGACCCTACCTTGCCTGAAACGTTTGAGGGGGTCGTGTAGGTAGGCGACTGCGCGATAGTGAGCGTCCCCGCCCCCGACGAAGCGTTGTGGTTGCCGTCTCCCGCATACTCGACAGTTAGGGCGTGCGCCCCTGCGCTCAAAGATTCGTCGCCGGTGAAGGAGAGCGAGGCTTTTCCGGTTCCGTCGGTGGTCGACGTTCCTCTTTCCATTCCGTCCACCTTGAAGGTCAGGGGCGTATTGGAGAGGTACGCGCCGTCGCTGGTTCGGCGCACAGTCGCGGTCAGGAACTTGGTCTGTCCGGGCTGAACCGTGAACGCGCCGACGCTGACTTTGGTATCGGCTTTTGTAATGGTAAGCGTCGCGGAAGCGGCGGAGGCGTTGTACAGCCTATCCGCCGCGAAGTTGACTTTTAGAGTGTACTGCCCCACAAAGAACTGTGAGGGGTTTGGAATAGCGAGGGTCGCCACGCCTGCCGCGCTGGTGCGGACTCCTTTGCTGAGGGTGGTGTTTCCTATCTTAAATACGAGGGGCTGGAAGAGGAGCGGAAAGCCCCTCTGGTCAAGGAGAGTTGCGGCGAGGCTAGTAGGCTTGGCGTACTGCATGGTTACGTTCTTTGTGGTTACTGCCGTGTTCAATACGACGGCTTGAACAGAGAGACCGAAGTCGCCGCCTGCGTCAATATAGGTCTGATTGGTCAGGTTCAACGTCTGAACGGGAGTATGCCTATCCGTACTGGTTCCATCGCCTAATGCACGATAAACGTTCCTTCCCCATGACCACAGCGTTCCATCTGATTTTAACGCCATAGAGTGCCAGTGTCCTGTAG
>JAPLCR010000314.1 GCA_026392135.1 Armatimonadota bacterium | reverse complement strand
TCTGGAATAAGTCTTCCAGTTGAAAACCAGAAGCCCTCACCCCCGTCCCCTCTCCCAATTCTGGGCGAGGAGTGACTAGGGCGGAAGACGACTCCGTTGGGCGATAGTCTCCCTTTCCTAGAGGTTTTGGAAGATTTTAACTAGAGAGAGTCCCTTAGTGATTATACGGGAACGGCTACGTTATCCGTTTCGCCTTGACTAAAGAAAACTCCTCTTTCGCTCGAATTTTTACTCGAGCGAAAGAGGAGCCTCGCAACTTTTCGTGAAAGTAGACACATCAACATATTGAGTGACCTAATCCTCGAAAGTTCAGCCCAATGTCACAACTATCCTACGGGTGTCGTATTCGCCTCCATCACACGCTTCAATGAGCCTTCCAAAAGGCTGATACCCGCATCGCCGGCGGCACGTCCGCGTAGGTTGCCTTCTTTGTCAAAAAGGAAATAGGCGGGCCAGAACTGGCTCTGAAAGCGTTCACCAATAGCATGATCGTTGTCAATTGCACAAGGCTCTTCTATGCCCAAAGCCTCAATTTCGCGCTTAACCTTTTCAACATCGGTGTCTTCCGGTTGGCGAGGCATATGTACACCTACCACCTTCAACCCTTGAGCAGCGTACTCCTTACGCCAACGTTGAATAGTCTCCATGTTGTCGTGGCAAATATGACAACTCATTGCCCAAAAATGAACCAAAGTTGGACTGCCCATAAGGTCTGCACTATGCGCTTCGCCATTTATCCACTCTGTTGCGCCATCCAACTCTGGTAGGGGGGTTCCCGTTCGTAAAGGCATCTTTCCAAAAACTCCTTCAAATAGTGAATTAGTACTAATCGTTCCTAGTTTGTATACCGTAAAGATCTACCGTAAGTTCCCCTAATACAACGGCTTGGCTGGCACTAACGAAAATAGCGCGTTGAGTGTTTCTCAGCGCGCTACTATTAATAGGCAGTTGGCTTCGCCCTCAAAGTCTGGGCTGAGCCATATCTCAACGTGCATGAGGGGATCTGCCTCTATGAGGCGCACCCAGCCGCTTGTTGGTGCAACCACCACTGAGTCGTGGTTTTGCGAAAGCCCTAAAACGTTTCCTCTTTGAACAAAGTCCCCTGTGAGATAGACCCCGCTATAAGCAAGTGGTGCTTCAGGGTAAGTGAGGCACATAGTGATAACACTCCCTCAGTAGAAGAGATAGCTCTTCTCAAAATAGATATATATCAGAACACCCACGTACATTTATAGACAAGACCCTGTGGCTTCAAGTTCCACAAATTTAGCGAAGAGGGCTAGAGTGGCGAGGCTCTTGTGCGGTGAGAGCTACCTCTGTTACAATGCCCCTCTCCCAGAGCAGGGTGAGGGGCACAAAGAGGAAGGCTCAATACAAATACAGCCTACTACGACTTAGCACCGGTCAACTGTTTTTCCGAGCGTTTTCGCATATTGGTGTCGAGTATCTTCTTTCGCATTCGGATGTTCTTAGGAGTTACTTCCACAAGTTCGTCCGAGCCGATATACTCGATAGCACGGTCGAGGCTCATCTCTGTGTGAGGTGTAAGGCGCACCGCCACATCGCTGTTAGAAGAGCGCATATTCGTAAGGTTCTTTAGTTTACAGACGTTGACTTCCAAGTCTGTATCGCGAATATGCTTACCAACAATCATGCCCTCATAAGTCTCCACGCCTCCGCCAAAAAACAGAATCCCGCGCTCTTCTGCGTTGGCTAACCCGAAGGGCGAAGTTACGCCTGCTTCTGTGGCAAGAAGCGAACCGTGCCGCGCCTTACCGATGTCTCCAGCGTAGGAATCGTAAGAATCGAAGAGGGTATTGATTACGCCCGTACCGCGTGTTGCGGTTAGGAAGTCGTTACGGAAGCCAAGGAGCCCGCGTGTAGGCACTCGGTACGTAAAGTAGGCACTGCCGCCTCCAACGCGCATACCTTGCATCTCACCGCGCCGTCGCCCTAGCTCTTCAACGACCACTCCTTGGTACTCCTCGGCAACCTCAACCTCAACCTTCTCGTAGGGTTCCAGGCGCTTGCCGTTCTCATCTTCGTGGAAGATGACCTCTGGCTGTGCGACTTGAAGTTCATATCCTTCACGGCGAATGGTCTCAATTAGAATTGCAAGGTGAAGTTCGCCACGCCCACTCACAAGGAAGGTGTCTGCGCTATCGGTCTCTTCTACGCGAAGGCTAACATTTGTCTCCAACTCCCTGAAAAGGCGTTCGCGTAGCTTTCGACTGGTGCAGAAGGTGCCTTCTCGCCCAGCAAGGGGGCTATTGTTGACGCTAAACGCCATACGAAGCGTAGGCTCATCGACGGGTAGCGAAGGGATTGCAATAGGGTTATCTTTGTCAGTAATCGTATCGCCAATTCCGATGTCGGCGATGCCGCTTACAATACAGATTTCACCCGCACAAATCTCCTCCTGCTCCACCCTCTTCAGCCCTTCGTAGACGAAAGTAGTGACGGTACGCGCAGAGCGAATATCGCCATCACGGTTCACGATAGCAATCGCTTCGCTGGGATGAATTTTGCCTGAGTGAATTCTACCGATACCAAAACGCCCGCGATACTCGTCGTAACCGAGGCTAGATATCAGCATCTGCAAGGGTGCTTCGGGGTCTCCTGTAGGCGCAGGGAGTTGAGAGACAATGGTCTCAAAAAGCGGTATCAGCGTGCTAGTGGTCACTGTGGGGTCGAGCGTTGCCCAGCCATGTCGGGCGCACGCAAAAACTACGGTAAAATCGAGTTGTTCTTCCGTAGCACCCAGCTCTACAAAAAGGTCGAAGGTCTGGTCTACAACCCAGTCAGGGCGGGCATCAGGTCGGTCAATTTTGTTCACAACCACAATGGCTTTGTGCCCCTGTGCAAGTGCTTTTCCTGTCACAAAGCGGGTCTGAGGCATAGGTCCATCCACTGCGTCTACGAGGAGAAGCACTCCGTCCACCATCTTCATGACGCGCTCTACCTCACCCCCAAAATCGGCGTGCCCCGGCGTATCTACGATATTGATTTTGTGTCCATCATAGAAGACTGCGGTATTTTTACTTACAATAGTGATACCACGCTCACGCTCAAGGGCATTGCTATCCATGACGCGCTCTGCGAAATTTTGATTGTCGCGGAAGATATTGCCCTGCCGTAGAAGACCATCGACGAGGGTTGTTTTCCCGTGGTCAACGTGGGCAATAATGGCGATGTTACGAATTTTGTCTTGCGAATAGGTTGGCATTCTGGCTTTCTCGTCTCACAAAAAGAGCGCGGATACTAGGTTGTTCCGCGCCATTTCTTACCTTGTTCTGTCTTCTTTGACACGAACACAATCCTATTATACCCTATTCTTAGCCTCTTATGTGCGTCGGATAGGCAGGATAAGAGGGAGTTTATGCAGAATAGTAGCGGTATGGCGTTGTTTTTGTGACGATTGATGAGCGATAACAACAAAGAGACGTTTGAATAAATCGCTCTTCAAAGAGCTATTTTAGCCGCTGTATAAGGAAAACGATATGCAGTCCACGTTGGAAATTCGGATGCTAGGCACTTTCGAGGCGTGCGTCGATGGCGAGGCG
>JAPLCR010000413.1:2349-3531 GCA_026392135.1 Armatimonadota bacterium | reverse complement strand
TCCCAACCCTTACCCCTTCACAAGGGGAGAGGCGAATGCACGGTACTGCAAGGCTTCGCTGTTTCACACTGCCTTACGAAACGCCCAGGCTCGTCGCTTTGCAGAACGCGGCGGCGCGGTAGATTTCAAGGCTCAACCGCTCTTCAGCGCGAATTGCCAGTTTGCCCGACGTAAAGTAGTCGGAGTGGCTGTCCGAGATGTCGATACGGATACCCGCCTTGCGGCTGATATGCGAATACATCGCGAAATCGCCCACAAGAGCGGTTCCCTGAGTCTGTGCCGGAGTGATGACAACGGGCTTGCCCCAGATGCGCTCAACGCCCTCTTCGGTAGTCACACCGAAGAGATATTCGCCCGTCGTGGTCGTCGAAAGACGCGCTAGTTGCCAGTCGGCAGGGTTCATAATCACCGCGCTAGGCTCTGCCTGACCGCTCGTCCGCACATTCGAGATAGCCTTGTAGATGCAGTCCTGAATGCTGTCCGTACCACGCGCCTGAGTCAGAACTCCCGATTTCGATAGGAAGCCTTGCAGGTTCGGGGCGGTTCCGTTGCCGCCCAAAATCTGGTCTTCCTCCTTGAGTTGGAGCATATAGGTCAGGCGGAAATCTATCAGCCCGCGCAGACTCGGAACGTCCTCCAACTGCTCTTCCGTAACGGGAAGCCATGTCGCAATCTTCTCCACCGTCGCGGACTGTTGGGTGTACGCCAACGCCGCTTCAGGAATGGAGCCGCCCTCCGAAACCGCCGCCGCGCTGTTGGTGAAGGTGGTCTCCTCCATATACTTCACGATGGCGTTCTCGGTTAGGTCTTGCGGAATCAGGTCGGCAATCATCAGGCGGCGTTGCGGCGAAAACACAACCACATTAGAGCGGTTATTCGCCGGTGCAAACCCGCTAGAGTTTGTCATCAGGGTCTTTAGGTCGAGGCTCGCCAGAACCGCGCTCACCTGCTTTTTGTTTACCTGCTTCGCGTAGTTCGCGGCTTGCAGAAACTGCTCGGAGAGAGAGCGCGTGTCTGGAACGTTGCCAAAAGCGCCCTGCTCAAACTTGCGCTCGGCGCGGTTCGCATCCGCCTCGTTGGAGTGCTTGTAGTCGCGCTCATAGTTTCTCGCCCGCTCCAACTCTTTTGTACTCTCGTTCAAATCCTTTATCAGGTCGTGCAGTCCGGCAAGTTGAACGCCGT
>JAPLCR010000413.1:0-2323 GCA_026392135.1 Armatimonadota bacterium | reverse complement strand
TCCCCGCCCATGCGGTTCTTTTTATCGGTCTGCATGCTCTCCAAAGTGCGAAATGCGCTCTCCTGGAGGTTCTGGACTTTCGTCTCCATCTGTGTCATACGGTTCATGAATCTTCTCCTTGTTTTGTTTTACAATCGCTGTTCTCGCCCGCTCACATCTCGAAGGACAGTGAGCAAGAGCGCCAGATGAAGCTGTTTCGCCTCTTCATTCAGAGGCTCATTCGGCTCGGTATGCGCCTCCGCATCACGCGGAGCCGCCTTGAAGCCGTGCAACGTTACCGCCGTCGCCTCACGTCGCGAGAAGCCTGCCTCCCGCAGGAACCGCTCGAAATCGCGCTCCGTTTCGATGCCGTTACGGTTAGTTTTCACCGCCGTAATCTCCGCCAATCGGTTCGCGGGAACCGTCACCGGAGAGACCTCGATAAGTTGCGCCTTCGTTATCAGACGCGCCCCCTGTTTGGCGCGTCCCCACTCATCCGAAGTCGGCGCGTACCCTACTGTGCGCCAGTAGTCGCGCACCGCGTTCGCCGACTCAAGAGAGACCTGTTCCAGAGTTCGGAAGCCGATAGAGAGTTTTGTGATAACTCCGTCCTTTATCAGAACATGGCAGTCGCGCCCCGCCTCCGTATCTGAAATCGCGCCTCGAATCCAGAGTCCCTTTCTGTCCTCCCGCGCCTCCAGAGGTCTCCCGATAGGGTTGTCCCAGTCGTGGTTCAAGCCTCCGAGGAAGCCGCTCTTTACGAACTCGGATAGAGAGTCTGTAAATGCGCCCGGCGCAACGATGTCTCCCACATCGTCTAAATTGTTGAACGCGCTTGCGTAGCCCTGAATTTCGCTCTCCATAGCATCCGCCTTTATCTCAAACGGCAGAACTTTGCGCTCCACTTTCTCACTCGCTCGCTGTCGCATTGGTTCGCTCCTCCACCGTATCTTCGTAGTAGACTCCCGCATCGTCGGCAAGCGGAGATAGCCCGACCTGTCGTTTCCAAGTCGCTCTATCTATCAGGTTCGCCATCCAGTCCGCCCGCGATCGGTTGTGCAGGCTGTCCACATCCGGTAGTAGCGGGCGTATCTGCGAGACATCGAAGGTCAGCCGTTCACGCTCCCACCGTAGCGATACCTCTGGCAGAAGCGCATGGCTCAAGCACCCCGCTATCAGGTTCAGCAGGGGCAGAACCGTCTCTTCCCAAGCGATTTCCCGCGCCTCTTTCATGTTGGCGTAGGTCTTCGCAAGCCTTCCCGAATGAAGCCCAAGCACCTGCGCCGGAACGCCTACCACCGCGCAGATATCCGCCTCCATCCTGTCCAGAATGGTCTCTAGCGCAAGGTCTTGCGGGGTCGCTTTTGGGTAGTGCACTTGTATAGGCACATCCATTACCAACGCGCTTCCCGCCCTATCGCCCTGCGTTTTCGCGTTCCATTTGTCTGCAATCTCTTGCGGGTCGAGGGTAACGTTTGGGTCGCTCGGCGTGATTATTGCGCCCACGACTCCGAAATTCCGCAGGATATTCGCGGTATAGGTTACGCCCTGCTCTAGCGCGTACTGCTGCCGCGCTAGAGCTTTCAGCGGCGCGAGTCCGTAGCGCGGGTCGTCGGGGTCTAGCCCCATGCGAATCTGCACAATGTCTGCTTTCGCCACGCGCACCGCAGAACCCGTTGGAGGACGAAACTCCCAGTAGTCGAACGGCTCGCGGCTCTGCGCCTCTTTCTGCATACTGACTCGCGAATGGGGCAACCAGCACAACTCCACTACTTGCCCCGCGCTATCTCGCTCCACGCCAAGATAGGCGTTGCCGTCCGCTATTAGGCTAAACACCACCCCCGAAAGGAGCGTTTTGCCGTCGTAGTAGGGGTTGGGGCACTCCAACAGTTGCACCAGCGGATGGTTTGATACCGCCTCCTCCGCGCCGTCTCTGCGCCGCGCCTTTACCACAGGGTTCGCCTGATTCACGCTTTTGCTCAACCACGAAACGCTTGCGTGCAGAGCGGCGTTGCACTCCAATCCCCCCGCCATCTCGCTCCAGTTGACGCTCGTTCCCATAATCGCAAACGTGCGCCGCGAAGACGAGATGTTTCCGGGTAGCCCGCTATCTACCCAATCGCCGCCTGAGAAGGCTTTCTTACTCGCCTCGACAAGTTTTTTCAAAATTCTCATATCGCAACTCTCCCCACGCGAATCTGCGTTCGCCTTGCCAACACGGTAAAAGCGTCCGCCGCCGCGTCTATCTGGTCATCGTGCCGCCCTCTCGGAAACGCCCGAAACTCCTCGATGAAATCGCGGTTCCAGCCCCCCCGAACAAGACGAACATCGCCCGAATTGATAC
>JAPLCR010000489.1 GCA_026392135.1 Armatimonadota bacterium | reverse complement strand
AAACCTCTAGGGAAAGGGAGACTATCGCCCAACGGAGTCGTCTTCCGCCCTAGTCACTCCTCGCCCAGAATTGGGAGAGGGGACGGGGGTGAGGGCTTCTGGTTTTCAACTGGAAGACTTATTCCAGAGTAAGTCCCTTAATAGATAGTTCTTAGAAAAGTGTACCCGCTTCGCTGCCTCATCTGTCTAACCTATCATCAGGTATTTTCGATAGAGGAGATGGGATGATTTCACCCCTCAAATGGCAGGAACCTACTGCTTACACTAAGGCAAAAGTAGAGCGCGATGGTAAAGGTGTGCTAGTACGTATTCTGAATGGTGCGATATACATCACCTTAAACAGAGAGGGCATCTATTTTAAACAGGGGCTTAGGAGTGGGCTGAGGAGATGGTACGAAGTCCTCTACTGCCAATTTCTTACAGATAGGGCGAGAGTTTGCGCGTTATGCTCTTGGCGCAGAAGTCACACAAGCGCAGATAACTGCCTTGCTTCAGCAGATTGGCAAGGATATTCGAGAAGAGCAGGTAGAGCAAGCCGAAGAGCAGGGGGAGGCTTCGCCTGAACCCCCTCGACCTCCGCTTCAACCCGAAATACCCTTAGTCTCTACGGATGTAACCCTCATGCCTACCCAGTTTTCTGCGCTCGTTCATCAAGAGATGGAGGAGTGGGCGGTGCAACAGGGCTTTCAAAAGAAGTCGGCGGGTACGCTGGCATGGATACGGCAGGAGGGTGAAGAGTACTTACAGTTTTGGATCCGGATAAGTCCATTGGGAACTAATCTCTTTGCAGGTTCGTCTTTTCAGGTGCTACTGCAACGCTCTACCTCCCCTCAAACAAACAGTCAGCTATCCGAAGGTACACGCCAACGCCTAACGGAATCTCTGAATGCAGAGGAGTTGGAGCAGGTACGCGCTCTACAAAACGAGGTTATTACCTGCCTTCCTGTACCACCTCCCGATTTCGGGCAACCCAAAGTGCACGAGTCGCTATTGGCGTACCTGAAGGAGCAGTTTCAGCCTATAGAGGCGGGCTACACACCTCAGAGCGACATCTGGTTTCGCTATCGTACTCAGCAGGATGTACGCTTGTGGATGGAGATATTGCGTGCGTGGCTACCGCGCATTTGCTGGTGAATAACTCGTTAAAAGTCAAGAGAATTCTTACCTCCACACAGCAATTATAGAAGTAATTGCAAAATCCCGAAAACGCGCCATTTTGCACAGTTGCAATTGTAATTTCAATGTCAATATCTGTGTGTAATATCGACATTTGCAGTTACCTCTATAATAATTTGACTTCCTTCGACCGACAATATGCAAATAGTTTCACGCTACTACGCATTTCAAGCACCTATTTCTTGACAAAGATACTGTTCCTTATGATATACTTCTTTTCAAGTTACAGCTAGTGTGTTTACAATACAGACAACTAAGAATGTCAGCACTCTAATAACTCTGTCCGTATTCGCTTTGTTCCATGATGACAAACCAGCATTTGCAGAGACAACGCACCTTTTGTTTGATCTCCCTGATGGATCACACAGCACTCTAAGTAAAACCCGATTGCGCTTTGGCTTTGATTGTTCGCTTTACCAGGCTTTACAATAGCACTTTACACATTCCACTACTGCTTTGAGGCGATGACATGACGCGTATTGCATCTAAGCTTTTGCCCATGCTTATGGGGCTAGTTTTTTCTTTTGCCACCACCACTTTGGTTGCATTGACCTCTTCCCCCATCAGACCCGCTTGTGGCGATTCTTGTTATATCAAAGTCCAGACTGATTGCAGAAATTGTTGCGCGGCGAATTGTGCAAGTAACGACATATCTGTTTGTAAATCATACTGTACTATCCTTCCCAATATCTCCATAGGACAAGGTGCCGGTCATGGCAAGTAACCCCTCGGGTAAGGCATCTGCTGGGCATCAAACATGGGGTTGGGCGGCATTCAGGAGTTTCTTAGGTATTGTTATGGGGTTAGCTCTGTTCTCCTTAGTGTATCCCAGTTACTTAAGTCCACAGGCAAGAGAGGCCAGAAGCAAAGGACTCGACCCTGTATCTTACGCAGAAGTTCTGGCAATACAAAAAAGGAGTCAAGAAGCCAAACCACTTGATGACAAAGATGTAACCAAGTTAATCAACCTTCTTACGGGTGATAGTGCTATGATTATCAAGGTACGGGCACTAACAGCACTAAGTAGCCTTACCAGCAAGCATATAATGGCGAAAGATGCTATAACGTCTGCAAAAGTCGCAACCAAAGACCCTAACGAGGCAGTGCGCTTGTATGCCTTGTCTGTTTTGTACAAACTCTGTGACCCTCAAATAAAAGAAGTCGCGACACAAATGAGGCAAGACACCTCCTCAAAAGTGAAGGATATGACAAAGCAGATTTTGCAAAAAATCGAGACAGATGGACCTCCCTGTGACAAGTAGGCAGTATGCGTTTACGCTTATTGAGATGCTCGTAGTATTCGCCGTTATTGCGGTTTTGTCCGCACTTTTGCTTCCCGTATTCGCTAATGCTCGTGAACGTAGTCGGATATCTGTATGCCTCTCCAATCTACCTTACAGCCAAGTCGCTGAGGACATGGGAGACTTATCTCAACTACTAATACCTTACCTGAAATCGAAACAGGTTTTCTGCTGTCCTTCAGAACATACGTTGTATGAGGGAAATGATCCACGCGACCTGTTTACTCTCTACGGCTCTAGCTATCGATTCAACCCATGCGCTGCAATTCTACATCAGACTGATGCAGTTTTTGGAAATTCTTCCACCTCTTATTTGATGGCTGACTGGGACTACTGGCATGGCGGGACGAGATACTTGGAAAGGCGGATAAATACACTTTATGTCGACAATCACGCAGAAAATATCCTCTGGGTAAGATTTTTGGATATCACTAAACATACACCGTGCCACTTTCAAGACCCATGAAAAGGCAATCCCCTTACAAAATGCTTCACGAAGGAAATGGCAAGCATCCCCACGTTTTTGACCTTCTGCTTGCCTTGTTTATGTTGTCCACAATACTGCTGTTCATCGGTACTATCAGAAATATTACTGTGAATAGAAATGGTTTTGATGACACATCTCCTCCCATCCCTCTTACGGTATCCCCGACAGAAGCAATTGGAGCTAACCCATCCTTTTTGGGTAACCCTTCCGCTCAATACACTCTCGTAGAATTTGCAGATTATCAGTGTGCTCCATGTAAACAAACAAATACGGACATTAGCAAATTCTTAGCTCAACACGTTGGCACAGTAAGGATGGTATTCCGTAATTTACCTCTTACCGATATTCATCACAGTGCTATGGATGCCGCAGTCACCGCTGAAGTTGCACGGCAAAAAGGTCGTTTCTGGGAGATGCACGATGCCATTTATGAAAGGCAGCAAACACTTAGCAGTCAAAGCCTGAGAGTGCTATCTAAAGAACGTAACCTCAATTTGGATATGCCCCTAACTAAAATGGCTCGAAACCACGTTGAGAATGACATAAAATACGCCAAACACCTGAATATCGCTAGTGTTCCCACGTTTATACTTTGCTGCCCCAACGGACAAGTTTTCCAACTCGGTGCATTAAATCAGGCAAGTGCTTATCTCAAGCCATAAATTGCTTGGGTCTATGGGGAAGTTAGTGGGTTCCCCATGAAATATGCCATACTTTGGGATGATGCAAGATACGGAACTAT
>JAPLCR010000154.1:2946-5664 GCA_026392135.1 Armatimonadota bacterium | reverse complement strand
GTCTAACGGTAGAACTTGTAAGCCATGAGAGAGCAACACAGGCAAGCAGTACAGCCTCATCGCTCAAGTGGCTCTTGTCGTCATTGAGTAGCGCCCAGCTAATCAAACGATCAAGCGCGCTCTCCTCATAGTGATGATAATAAATCCATTCCATCCACCATGCGTCCCGTTCAGGCTGTTTATAGCGCCTCAAGATAGAGTCGAGACGGTTTGCATTAAGCGGGGATTCAGGAACCGCGGCAAGCATTAGAAGAATGTCGAAATAGCGGTCTTCGTGCTGTCCTGTCGTAATCGAAGCATTCAACGCCTCGAAGGTTGCATCAGTTATCGTATCTCGGCGACGCCACAACAGACTCTCTAGCAGGCAGTCACACAGCTGTTCCTTACAGTAATTTTCCAGATGCTCGTCATCCTCGTCCAGTTTATAGTCGAAAAGCGACGCCAACTCAACTCCGAACTGCTCAGGAACCTGTACAGAGAGGGCTTCGAGCAAACCCTGGTGACGATAAAACCCGTAGTTTTCTACAAATAGACGCCCCACCACACCGTCAGACCTAAATGCTTCGGCAAGGTTAGCAAGGTCAATGTTGCGTGCCAACAGGCGTCGAGCGACTTCATTATCTTGGAAACGCTGGTAAGCAAAAGAAACTCCTTCCTCCGACTTTTCTCCCTCGCCACGCCAAATCATCTCTTTGGTAACCAGTCCCTCCGACAATAAAAGCGCCAGAAGTGAGTTAGGATAGCCCTGAGTAGGGTAAACTGCCTGACTGATCTGGTTCGCCTCTTCCACAGGAATCGCTGTCACATCTCTATCCGCCAATGCATCACTCAATCTATCCAGATATGTTCGCACAACATTTTGGTGCGGTGGCGTAGTAAGCGAGCCTGTTCTCTGTAGCTTACCGTTCGTAGCGTCTATGAGAAACTCAAACACCGCCGTTATACCATCGCCCCCTGCCGGGACCTCATGCTTACCAGCGTCCTGCAGTCCTTTGCACAGTAATTTGAGAAATAGCGGATTGGTATATTCGGGATTGAGCATGGGAACTTGAGGCAAGTCAATGCCATAATGCACAAAGAACGCGCGTGTAGCCTGCTCAGGATTAGCGGCAAATCCTTCGTGCGTAACTCTAATCGCTACCTCACTGACTCCATCTGGAACCACCACCGACTCATAGGTTGTCCTCACGCTCAAGCCAACCCCAATCCACGGGTGTCTTTTTAGTTTAGTCAATAACCCTGCAAGCCGCTTCGGCCATAACTGAAGACCGGCTCCCTCATTGAGCGCATCAATAAGTAATAGGAACTTTCCGCCGCTCGCTTCCGCTGCCGCCTCTAACGCCTGGAGAAAGGTATCATGGTCTGTATTCAAGCCGCACAATTCGATAATCTGCGACAAAGGATCCCTGTCCTGAAAATTCTCTCCCAGCATCACAAGCGAGGGATGACCTAGAGTCGCACGCCGCTTCGCCACATCCACAAGCAGATGAGTTTTACCAGAACCTGCCCTTCCTGAAACTAACAGAACAGGTTGGTTAGCAAGCTCGGCCTGATGGCTTGCGGCGAAACGGGCTAGCTCATTTCCTGCCTTGGCTATCTCCCAGAGAGGAGAGCGCACGCCACTGTGCTTGTGCTGTATGGCGTACTCCGTATGACTATCCAGTTTCTCTCCGCGTCGCCGCGCTTCGTTGATATCTTGCGTCGCAATATCGTCTAGAATATGGCGCCCCTCGTGCGCCAACTCGCGAACATGGCCCGCCAGTTCTGCAATTTCCGCTAATCGTAATGGAGCCGTTCCCTCCCAGACAGACCCGGCGAGCAACTCGACCAGCTTGTCGCCTTGTTCCAACAAATCGGAGATTGTCGCCGCCGCCTCTGTGGGATACACTGAGCGATTCAAATGAGAGAGCGACCTGCTTATCCTGGTGTAGAGCGTTTTGGGAGTGAGCGCAAATTCAGTCGTGCGCCCTAATCCCTCGAAAAGCTGGGCTATAGGTAGCTGGACATTGAGTTCTTTGGTATAACGCGGTCGTGCATCGGCGGCGACTTCCTCCAATCGTTCCATGAACCAGTCAGGCGTCAACTCTGTCTGGTTAAAGAAGTAGTAGCGTTTACCCCTGTTCTCTGGTTTTGTTAAGCGATTCGTGATTTGGGTGTCGCCCCATAACTCAAACTCGACGGTACGCCCTTGTTTGGCGGCTATTTGGCGCCATGCGTCAACGTAGTTCTTCCATTTATCCATTGCCGATGTCTGACCCGCGATTTTGGGATCATCAAAGTTCTGTGGAATACAAATCGTTAAGCGGGATAGTTGCGGGTTCTTTTGCAAGGCGTCCTTAACCGATTTATCTATTTGCGCCCACTCGCTTGACTCTGGCGCGCGAGTGAAGAACTTCGCCTGCATCCCGTGAAGCGAACCATCTTTCAGTATATGAGCGCACTCCAGTCCTGCATCGCGGTACCCCCGCCGCTCAAAAAGCGTTGAGCCCGTTGGCGGCTCAGCGTGAAAGAGTTGACAGCACAACTCCTCAAACCCACGATCCTGTGAGCCTTGATGTATGAGTATATTATTCCAGTTTATGGTCATATTCCAGAGTATCCGTTATATTTTCAAAGGCGACGTGTTAGCGACGTTTCAATTCTCCTTGTAGACTCTTTACACCCAGTCTTGTGCGAGTGCCTCAGCCTGCTGTAGTACCGTCGTTACGGCGGAATCTT
>JAPLCR010000154.1:2519-2916 GCA_026392135.1 Armatimonadota bacterium | reverse complement strand
CAGGTCGGCGCGAGCCGTCTCCTTCACAGTCCAGTCTACGCGAACATTGGAGCGAACCGCACGCACTAGGTCACGAGCGATGGCGCGAAGGATGTCGTCTCCTAGAATCTTCACCGCGCTGTCGTTCACCTCAAGCGCGTCGTAGAAAGCGAGTTCCTCCTCCGTTAGTCCCAACTCTTCGCCACGGTTCTTCGCTACCCGCATCTCTCTCGCTAGTTCTATTAGTTCTTGTAGCACCTGTGCAGTCTCGATACTCCGATTCTGGTAGCGACGAATTGCCTCCGCCAACAACTCCGAAAACTGTTTGGACTGTACGACATTGCTCTGCGCTCGTGTCTTAATCTCGCCCTCTAGGAGTTTTCGCAACGCCTCCACCGCAAGGTTCTTGTAGGGGAGA
>JAPLCR010000154.1:0-2506 GCA_026392135.1 Armatimonadota bacterium | reverse complement strand
CTTGTAGGGGAGACCCTGCACCTCCATCAAGAACTCTTTCGAGAGAATGGAGACATCGGGTTTGTCCAACCCCGCCGCTGAAAAGATGTCTATCACTTCGTCTGAAATCACGGCGCGGGAGACTATCTGACGTACAGCGTGGTTTATCTGCTCGTTAGTGGGCTTGGTTTTGCCCTCTCCCTCGTCGGCGCGTTTGAGGAGGGCGGCGCGAACCGCCTGAAAGAAGGCGACATCGTCTCGCGCTTTAGTGGTGGTGTCGTGGGCGACGGCAAGCGCAAAGGCTTTGGAGAGGGCAAGCGCGGCGTTCAGGAGCCGCTCTTTTGCACCCTCTTGAGCGAGGATATGCTCCTGAGCGGGAGCGAGCAGAGTCAGTTTCTGCGCCGGGGTTCCGGTCTTGAAGTGGCTGTAGTCGAAGCCGTGAAACAGGTCGGCGCAGACCTCTAACTTCTCCAGCATTATCTCAACCGCTTCGTCTTGTTCCAAAACCGCCTCGCCCGTCCCGCCGCTTCGGGTGTATTCGGAGAGGGCGTGTTTGAGTTGGTCGGCGATACCGATGTAGTCCACCACGAGACCGCCGGGCTTGTCCTTGAAGACCCGATTCACCCGCGCAATCGCCTGCATGAGGGAGTGTCCCTGCATGGGCTTATCCACATAAAGGGTATGAAGGCAGGGCGCGTCGAAGCCGGTGAGCCACATATCGCGCACGATAACCAGTTTGAGCGGGTCGGCGGGGTCTTTGAGGCGATTGGCGATAGCATCGCGTTGGGATTTGGTGCGGATATGCTCTTGCCAGTGGAGCGGGTCGCTGGCGGAACCCGTCATAACGACCTTGATAACGCCTCTGGTATCGTCATCATTGTGCCATTCATGGCGCAATTTCACGATTTCAGCATAGAGGTCAACGGCGATACGGCGGCTCATGGCGACTATCATGCCCTTGCCTTCCATCACGTCTAGCCGCTTCTCGAAGTGCGACACCAAATCCTCTGCTATCAGCGATACCCGCTTTGGGGTTCCAACCATCGCCTCCAACTGCGCCCACTTGCGCTTTGCGGCTTCCTTCTGCGTCGCTTCCGCCTGTTCCGTCACCTCCTCGAAATCGGGGTCAATGTGGGGACGCTCCTCTTCAGAGAGAGCGAGTCGCGCTAAGCGCCCCTCGTAGTAAATAGGAACCGTGGCTCCATCCTCGACGGCGCGTTGGATGTCGTAGACGCTGATGTATTCGCCGAAGATGTTGCGGGTGCTTCGATCTGCCTGCTCAATCGGCGTTCCCGTGAATCCAATGAAGGTGGCGTTGGGTAGCGCATCGCGGAGGTGACGGGCGAATCCGTCTATGAAGTCGTACTGGCTTCGGTGCGCCTCGTCCGCAATGACGACGACGTTCTCGCGGTTAGTGAGAAGCGGAAACTCCTGCCCTTTCTCGCCTACCGAGAACTTCTGAATGGTGGTGAAGACGATGCCGCCCTGCGCAACGCGAAGCAGGGATTGCAGATGCTCCCGGCTCTCCGCTTGAACAGGAGTCTGGCGTAGGAGGTCGGCGCTGGCGGAGAAGGTTCCGAAGAGTTGGTCGTCAAGGTCGTTGCGGTCAGTGAGAACAACGAGCGTCGGATTCGTCATGGCGGAGTGCTGGGCGATTTTCCCAGCGTAGAACACCATCGTGAGGCTCTTGCCGGAGCCTTGCGTGTGCCAGACTACCCCGCCCCGTCGGTCTCCACGCTCTCCGCCCTTCATGGGACGCGCCATGTATCCGCTTCGATTGTCCGCGACTCGCTCTCTCGAAACGCTCTGGGCGGCGCGTACAGTCTCGTCAATGGCGGTTCGGACGGCGTGAAACTGATGGTATCCCGCTATCTTCTTGACGGTCTTCTCGCCGTCGCCCTCATAGACCACAAAGGAGCGCAGGAAATCGAGCAGACGCGACTTCTCGAAAACGCCCTCCATGAGAACCTGTAGGGGAGTAAGTGAGGCAGGGGCTATCTCTTCGCCTTCGATAGTGCGCCATGGCATGAATCGCTCCTGGTCGGCGGTGAGGGAGCCGATTCGGGCGTTGGTTCCATCCGAAATAATGAGGAGTTCGTTGGTGTGGAAGAGGGAGGGGATTTGCAGTTTGTAGGTCTGTATCTGGTCGAATGCCTTCCAGATGGTGGCTTTTTCGTCCGCCGCGTTTTTGAGTTCGATGACCGCGATGGGAAGACCGTTCAGGAAGAGAACGATGTCGGGGCGACGCTCCTTGACCTCTTTGACGGTGAACTGGTTGACGGCAAGGAACTCATTATTCAAGGGACTCTCGAAGTCCACGACCTGCACTCGATTCCCGCGCAAAACACCTTTTTCTTGATACTCAACTTCCACGCCTTCGACAAGCATTTTGTGGAAGGCGCGATTGTTGACGAGGAGAGACTGGCTGACAGGCGCAAGCAGGCGTTTTCGCGCATCCAACAGCGCAGAGGCGGGAATGGCGGGGTTGAGTTCGCTCAGTTTCGCCTCAAGGCGGTCTTCCAACACG
>JAPLCR010000246.1:11645-18742 GCA_026392135.1 Armatimonadota bacterium | reverse complement strand
GTGGGGGCTACCAGCAGTTGGCGGGAGAGGGGCTGGGTGCGGAGGCGGAAGAGACCTTTGCGGGAATCTATATCGGCTGGCTACGCTCTCAGGGGGCTTTTCTTGTAAGAAAATCCTACGGGGCGGGAAGCGTTGTTGTGACGACCTTCGCGCTACACGCGGCGCTTGGCGTAGACCCGATACCGTGTTTGGTCTTGGCGGATGCGCTGAAACTGCTGTAGCATAACACACGGTATCGCACCAGAGAGCGTTATTTTGAACGGCGTGTAGGAGGTGATTGTCGGTCATACTCTACTCGTAGAATCACTACAAAGATGCTTGACATGAACGCCATACTTCAACAAGGCGGGTTCAAAGCGCCGCCAAACCCTGTCTGTAGCATGGAAGATAGGAGGCGCTTCCTCGCTTGCAATCGCTACCGCCACAAACTTTTGGTCGCTTGGGTCGAATCCCTCAAGGTCAGTGTCATCTGGAAACTCTTCAAAGCGCCGCTTTCGACTCGGAATCGGGGTGACATGAGTGATTTTGCAAAATTCAGAGTTGTACTGATTGTCATAGACCCATACCAAAAAAAGGTCGCCAACTCCTTGCGGAAAGCCATGTGGCTTCGCGCCGAGGTACTCGCTTATTATCTCGCCTTCACTGTCCAAAAGGCATATCCTCTTATTTACCACCTCTTCCAGAGCGGAAAGACAAGCCTCTTGACACGCGAGGCTCTCGCTGGTAATTACTCCATTCGCGACGATGGCGACATTCGTATCTACAATAACCGACGCTCTTCTCATTAACTTCGCTTTTTTCTGTTCAAGCGTGCTCGCTGAGTCGCGGCTAGCTCTCCAAACTGGTCGCCAAAGAAGTCGGCGGGCCAGTTTTCTATTTCGCCTAAGACATTCATAGTCAGCGGATTTAGTTTTGAAACTCTGTTTTTGTATTCGCAAAAATAGAGAGCCGCCTCACTATTAGGCAGAACTTCCTCCGCAATACGGCGTTGCAAGCGTCGTAACAAGTGTTCGCTATGGCTCTCTACAATGATTTGCACCTTTCTTTTTTTCCAAGCGTCAATGAATATATCCGCCAAACAGGACTGAACTGAGGGATGGAGGTGAATTTCAGGCTGTTCCAGAACAATGGTCGAGCCTTCAGGCGCATAGAAACAGAGAACAATGACGGGTAGTATTTGCGACACACCGAAACCTACATCGGTGATAAGAGCCTCCGGCGAGTCTGCGTTCTTCTTTACGAGGACTTGGAATATCTGACTTCCCTCCGAGACGGAGTGGACTCTAAACTCCGCGATGAGTCCTATTTTCTGCAACCATTGGGCGACGTAAGCCTCCAGCGTTACCCTCTTACGTCCCTTTCCCTGAGATATGAAAGCGTTTCTATCACGGGAGGAGAGAATAGCCTCTACCGCGAGTTCTCCGGAACGCCCCATATCGGGGGGTTGGGATCCAGTCCACGCATAAGAGCGTTCAGGATATGCCCGTAGGGGGCCCAGGTAGTTTATGGAGTGCAGTATCTCCTCAAAATTCAGCTCTAAGTCAGAAAGAAAGCCCGCATTTTGAAAGTAGGCGCGTGTCTGGTCTGGAAAGCCGTAGCACTTTGAGGGAGGGGGAAGCGCCCAGGCTCTCCCTTGCGTTCGAGAAAATTGGAAGTTATCAGCGGAAGAGAAGAGTTCGTAGTCGTTTTTTGCGTCTTGCTTCTTCTTCATTCCAAAGCGAGCGTCGCCAACAGCGTACTCCATCCGTAGAACGGACAGCCTCGCGGTTTTACCGCCCCCGTTCTCTACTCCCACTTCAGTTTGAAAACCCAGACTTTCACTAGAGACAACAGCGTGGGCTGGTAGCGCGAGGTCTTTCAAAGTATAGCCGCCTTCACGCCGCCAGCCAACCTGTATTGTAATGGCGGACTCTAAAGAGCGTCCTGTCACAACGCTCTGAAAATCACCCAGATGAATGAGACTCCCTTTTGTTCCAAATTGGAGCGGCATATTACGGTCAGAGGATTCTGATGTCTGCTTCAGAAGGAGAAGTGCTTGTAGTAGACTCGTTTTGCCCGAACTGTTGGCTCCAAAAAATCCCGTGATAGGAGCCAGTCGAAAAACGCCTGTATCCGCCCACGATTTGAAGTTCACGAGGCGCATCTCAGTCAACATAGGTACACTCTCCTTTTATGTTGCAGTTTTAGGGCTTTCCGCTTCTTCAAGCGTTATAGCCCAAATATCTCCTCTAGCGTAGCCCCCACCGAGTCCTCGTCGTGATGCCCGATAACGCGCCCCGCCACCGTCTTCAGCGCAGGTTTTGCATTCCCTACGGCAATACCTAGCCCCGCCGCTTGAAGGAGCGGAATGTCGTTGTTTCCATCTCCAAATGCCAAAGTCTCCGACATATCTACGCCCAAACGCTCGGCGACAAGGCGAAGCGCGGCTCCTTTATTGGCTTGTAGCGGCATAAACTCAAGGTACTCGTCCGTCGTTTTTGTGATGTAGAGATACTTCCCCAACATCTCCTTGAAGATAGGCGCAAGCGCGTCGGTTCTCTCCGGTGAATCCACTATCACCAGTTTAGTGGAGGATAGCCCGCGCATCTGCGCGTAGAAGTCCGGGATAAGTTTGAGCGGAACTTTTGTGCGGGTGTGGTAGAGTTGGAGCCAAGGGGTGTACTCTTTGCTATACACCACATCGTCGCGGTAGTAGTTCAGTTGAAGGTTATGCTTTTCGCAGTAGTCCATAACAGGAGTGCAGAGGTCTCCCGGAATACTCTCATCCAGCCAGATTTCGTTGGAGCGCGAGGTACGCACCATCGCCCCGTTGCAGGAGATTATCGGCGCGTCTAGGTTCAATTTGTCTGCGAATCTCAGGGCGGAGGAGTGGATTCTCCCGGACGCGAGAACCACATTGACTCCCTTGTTCAAGATGTCTTGCACAGCCCGTTCGTTCCGCTCGGAGAGCTCCTGATGAGAGTCGAGAAGCGTATCGTCCAAGTCGAGGGCGCAGAGGCGATAGGGTAGTACCGTCAAAAGCCTGTCCTTTCCTTAGTCAAACAGTGAAGTTATCGAAAGATTGTTTGTAGAGCGATAGATAGCCTCTGTAAATAGAGAGGCGATGGAGAGTACTGTGATTTTGGGATGACGCTTTTCGGGCGGTATCGGAACCGAATCGGTGATGATTATCTCCGCAATTTCGGGGCGTGAACAGAGCCGCTCTACCGCGTTACCAGCCAGTATTCCGTGCGTTGCGGCGACATGAATCTCAGGGCGGCAACCGTGCGCGAGAAGCGCGTCTACCGCCTGAATAATACTTCCCCCCGTCGTTATCATGTCCTCCACAATGAGCGGGATTTTGTTTTTTACATCCCCTGCGAGGTGGGTAACTTCGCTTACCATGTGTTCAGGGTGATGCTTGTAGCCGACGGCGAGCGGAGCCTTCAAAACTGCCGCAACCTTCCGCACCTTCTTCACGCGCCCTTCATCGGGGGAGACTATCACGACATCCTGCATCGTGTCTCGCCACTTCTCAAGGAAATAGTTCGTGAAAAGTTTGTCCGCCGTCAGATGGTCTACTGGTATATTGAAAAACCCTTGTATCGCGTCGGCGTGTAGGTCGAGGCACATCACGCGGTCAGCCCCCGCAATCGTAAGCATATCGGCGATAAGTTTCGCGGTTATAGGCTCTCTGGGGCGGTCTTTCTTCTCTTGGCGGGCGTAGCCGTAGTAAGGGATAACGGGTGTGATACGCCATGCGGAAGCTCTTCGCAGAGCGTCTAACGCCGCAAGTAGTATCATGATATTCGTGTCTACGGGCGGGCAGGTTGGTTGGATGAAATAGACATCGGCTCCGCGCACACTCTCCTCAAAACGAATAAAGTTCTCTCCATCGGAGAACTGTTTGTAGTGCATTTTGCCGAGCGACATCTGCATCCCATCGGCAATTTTTTGCGCTAGTTCTGGATGGCTAGGTCCCGCGAAGATACGTACCTCATGCGCCAACGGCAGTATCTCTCTCTTTTGTTCTGACATCTCTCCTAAAACATTCCTTCCTTTTCTGCTTACCAAGGCTAGTTAGTGGTTCGGCGGCGCATCGTCTCCCCTCTCTCAAGTCAATCCCCTCTCCCATCAATGGAAGAGGGGCGACCAGAAGAGGCTTAGGGTAAACGCGGTTCCGAACTCTTATTATTTACCCACACAGTAGAGGCGGGTATTTGTGCGAATGAAGAGGTTGTTATACGCTACAGCAATCGTAGAGCGTAGTTCGTTCTCTTCCCCCGCCATAGCGTTCTGCGCCAAAAGAGAGCCGTTCTGCGCCGAAAAGACGAAGACCTCTCCGCGCAGGCTCATCGCATATATTTTACCGTCTGCACCCGTAGGAGACCCCCAACACATCGGAATACCGGGCACTTTGGTTGTCCAAATCGGGTTGCCCGTCGCCGGGTCTACACAGGTCAACGCCTTTTTAACATCACTCAAAACATAGAACTTGCCCTCATAAAAGAGCGGCGTGGGAACATCGGAGGTCGTGTCGCCTTTCGCCTCGCTCTGCCATGCGAGAGGGGCTTGCCCTGTTCCGCCCAACTTCGCGGCGTAGACGGGAGCGCGTTTAGGGGCACACGCCAACACCACACCTGCCCCTGCTACGGGGGAGGGGACTAAGCGCCACCACACTTCGTTATGGTTTGGGTTCCAGGTTCCCCAGCGCCACAACTCTTTCCCGTTTTCGGGGTCGTGTCCGGTCAGATAGTCGCCCCCCGCAATGAGTATCTCTTTGCGCCCGTTATGCTGATAGGGAATGGGGGTGCTATACGCCTCCCGCGACTCCATCTTAGCGTCCGTCGGGCGTTCTGAGCGCCACAACTCTTTTCCTGTCTCTGGGTTCAGAGCGAGGAGGTAGGATGTGCTACCGTTTTTACCGCGATTGCTCACCGTCTGATCTCTTTGCAAAATCTGTAAGTAGAGTTTACCCGCATAGAGTATGGGGCTACTAGAAAACGTCCAGTTGAAACAGAAATCTCCGTTCTCTTTTTGCAGGTTGCGTTGCCATATTTTCTCGCCTTTCACCGTGAACGCCGCAAGGTCGCCATTTCCAAAAAAGAAGACGACGCGTTTGCCATCGGTGACAGGAGAGGGAGAGGCGTAGTTACCGCGCTCGTCAATCTGAACTTTGTTCCCCTGCCCATCAGGGAGATAGCCTGTGCCGATAGAGCGTTTCCAGAGTTGCGTCCCTGTACTCCTATCGAAGCACAGACCGAGGAGTTCCTGCGTTTTCAGGTCGGCGGCGGTAACAAAAACGTAGTTCTTCCAGACGACGGGGGTTCCTGCGGAGGGTCCCGGTAGCTCTGCAGACCACTTGACTCCTTCGGTAGTGGAGAACTTTACGGGGAGATTGGCGGCGTTTATGGAGCCGTTGTAGTTGGGACCTCGCCAGTTCGCCCAGTCTTGCGCCTGTGTAAGGCTAGTGCTTGCCAAAAGGGTTCCCAGAGTAAGGAGGGCGTTTTTCCAGAGTCGCGGCATGGCTAAAATCTCGCTTTCTTTGTTATGGAGAGTGTAGAGACAGATGGGAAGGAGTTCGGCATGAGTAAGGCAGACTCCTGCAAAAAGACGTAGTAGCGACTAAAATGCCAAGTTTCAAACAGGGGGAGGGAGGGAGGCTACAACAGTCAAGGTGAAGTTTGGCGTACTTCCCTGGAAGGTGGTAAGCCCGCTATCTGCCCTCATCGGGCATATTTCTCCCGCTTTGGGCGAACTACTTGGTTAAAAACAGGTTAGGCTAGGCGATTGCAAAACACTAATTGGGGGGCTAATGAACCAGCACCAACAGACCTGCCTATTTGGGAGGTTTGAGAAAACCACTATCGCCGAGCCAGTCAGCTAAACGCTGGGTCCATGATTTGAGGGTGACGAGTTTGGTACGTAGCCCCATATTGAAGGCGTGTCCGCCCCTTGCGTAGATGTGCGCTTCGACAGGGACGTTCGCTTCGCGGTACTTTTGCAGTAGGGTAAAAATAACGCGGGCGGCTCCCTTATCATCGTTCGCGACGAGCAGAAAAGCGGGCGGCGCGTTTGCGGGAATAACGTCGGGTATCCCAAGCGGACCCGGATAGACAAGCATCTGAAAGTCTATCTTGCCGTTCACGCGGTCAATGGGGTCGGGCGCGTTGGCATCCCCATCGCCAGAGGCGTAGGCGACCAGAGAAACCACCTCTCCTCCCGCCGAAAAGCCTAGCATTCCTACTCTATTAGGGTCAATATCCCACTCTTTAGCGCGGCTACGCACTAAGCGCACAGCGCGGTAGGCATCTTGCCGCGTATGGGTCTCTACCTTGTAGGGCGAACCCTCTTCTCGCGCTAGGCGATATTTCAACACGAAGACGGTCACGCCGATACTGTTGAGATAGGTCGCCGCGTCGCGCCCCTCTGCGTCAAAGACCAGCTCCCTATGCCCGCCGCCCGGCGCAACGATGATAGCGCATCCGTTCGCCTTCTCCTTTGGCGGCAGGAAGACGGTGAGCGAAGGGTTGTGGATATTCTTGACCCAGTAGTCTTTGGCTTGTTCTGGCTCGTTGCGCCGGCTCTCGAAACCGGGAGCGCCCCCCTCCCACAGTGGAACAACGATGGGCTTGGCTTGCGCTATCGCGAAAGCGCATACTAAACAGGCGAATAGAGACATGAAAAAACTCCTCCTCGAACGGGTGTATCTGTTCTTAATACACCCTGTTCGGCGAAGGAGGAGTTTTTTCCTTGTTTTTGCGAATGCGACCTTCTACTTGGGATATTCAGAGACCTTTTTTGCGGCTTCCGCAAGCGAATCGGTTTGTTTCATGCGCTCAATGATGGAGGGGGCTAGTCGCTGAGTTCCCGTGTCTTCCGGTATATGGAAGCGATACAGGCGAATGCGGTACTCCGTCCTCTTTAGAACAGACCAGCCTTCATCTGCCGATACAAATGGCATTATCTCCGTAATAATACGTAGTAAGTCGTCAAGCGCCATAGAGTAGTAGCGGTAGTCATACCTCACTTTTTTCCAAATAGGTCTAAGCCAACTAATCCACCAAACTACACAAGCAAAAATCAGGGCAAGCAGAAATTGACTTCGAGTAAACGCC
>JAPLCR010000246.1:4745-11566 GCA_026392135.1 Armatimonadota bacterium | reverse complement strand
CTTGCAGGCACCCCCCTACTGGACAAATCGTAAGTCATTAAGGATGTTGAGATAACGGTTAAAAGCATCAAATATATTTGACTACGTAACCCTTTTATTCTATCCGACACCTGCGTTTTTTTGGTCTCATAATCTTCCGCCATAGAGAGAAGTTCGTCTAGTTCCGCCGTAGTGTTCGGTTTTACTTCTTTGTTCATTTTGCGTATCCCTCCAGAACTCTCAGAAACTCAATGAGAACCTTGTTCCGTTGGCGTTCACCTAACATGGGGCGTATTGTCTCGCCAAACTGAAAATCCTCTAGGAAGGTGGAGACTGGCTGAACAGATATCGGAAACCCCGCTCCTACCTTTGCCTTGAAATCGTTAAGCGCCTTCACGAAATCGCTCTGCGTGTCCGCGATATAGTGATTCCTCGCATCCTCGCTATTTGCGTAAAGGTCACACTTCGCTAGAGCTATCAGTAACCATTTCGGTTTACCCTGTCCAGCGGAGACAGAACGCTGAATATAGCCCAACACATCTGCAAAATCCTCAACCTCCTGTCGTCTCCGATACTCCAAATACTCCTGTAGCGTGTTAACTCCTTGGTCAGAGAGGCTTTGAGTTGTATCATTATATTGAAGAGGAATATACCCATTGCAGACGACATGGATTACGCCCTCCACCGTATCTTTCCCCACAAACAAATCGCGCAGGGCACTAGAGCGAGGATTAAGCAAATCACCCGGAACGGTGACGAGAGACATGGCTTTATGCGGCACGTTCGCCTTCTCTACGCTTGTAGAGCGGAGCGGCGGCGTGTAGTAGAGGTTCGGCGCTTTGCCTACTAGGTGGTCGAAAAGAACCGTCTTCCCTATGCCGCTCGCCCCTGTAATGGCGATACGTGTTTTGGAGAACTTTTTCTTTAGTCTGGCGACGAGACCCGCTTCGTCCGCGACTTTATAGGCTTTGACAAGTCTATCCGCCACTGTGATAGGTTCGATAGGCACAGGCATCTCTCCTCCAAACAGAGAGTATAGAAACAGTGATTGCAAAGACGCTCTATACTCTCTATTATCGCATATTTCGCCTAAAAACGCTACAGCAGTCCGCGCCGTAACGCATCCGTCACCTGCTGACAGTCCGCCTCTGTAACCATGAGCGGAGGGACGAATCGAAGTGTCACATCACTCGTCGCATTGGCGACAATACCCGATTCTAGCAGGTGTTTAATCATCTCGCGGGCTATCGGGACGGAGAACTCTAGTGCTACCATTAAGCCCGCGCCGCGTGCCGTTTTGATTTTGTTAGGGAACTCGGCTTGTAGATCACGTAGAGCATCCAGAAAAAAGCCCCCGACTCGAACTGCGTTGCCCATCAAATCCTCATCAATCAGAACCTCTAGCGTCGCCAGTGCTGTCGCGCAAGCCAACGCCTGTCCTCCGAAGGTACAGCCGTGATCGCCGGGAACGAGAGTTGTTGCCGCAGTACCACGTGCCGCACATGCGCCCATCGGGAAGCCATCCGCAATTCCCTTCGCCATCGTCACGATGTCGCCTTGAACGCCCGCCGTCTGACTTCCTAAGAACTTGCCGGTACGCCCCATACCCGCCTGAACCTCATCGAAAATCAGCAGTATCTCGTTCTCATCACAGAGCGTGCGAAGTGCCTTTAGGAAAGCGGGGTCTGCGATATTGATGCCGCCCTCACCCTGTATCGGCTCTATCATTATGGCGCAGGTCTTTTCGCTTACCAGTTGGCGTACTGCGTTGAGGTCGTTCAGCGGGGCGTAGTGGAAACCGGGTACGAGCGGCTCGAAGGGCTGTTGGTATTTGGGTTGCGCTGTCGCAGTGACGGTTCCCATGGTACGCCCATGAAACGAGCCGAGAAAGGTGATTATCTCATAACACTCTGCGCCACGCACCTCTTTACCCCATTTTCGCGCTATTTTCAGAGCGCATTCGTTCGCTTCTGCGCCAGAGTTACAGAAGAAGATTTTTTCCATCTCCGTCAATAGACACAGCTTTTGGGCAAGCCGCGCCTGATGCGGATTATGGTAGAGGTTGCTGACGTGCATAAGAGTATGCGCCTGTTTTGCGATAGCGTCCGCCACTTTTGGGTGGCAGTGTCCTACGCCTACAACGGCGATACCTGCCAGAAAGTCGAGATACTCTTTGCCCTCGCTGTCCCAGAGCCTTGCGCCCTCGCCACGCACAAAGACAACAGGCTGACGGGCGTAAGTCCCCATAACATATTGACGGTCGAGATCTTGTGCTTCCTCGAAGGTGATTTCGCTTGCGCTGTTCAAAGTGCCTGTTGTCATCTCATTCTACTCCTAGTGTTCTGTTTTCCTATGTGACTACAATACTGTGCTCCACCCTCCTCCGTATCCCGCTCAAATTAGGCGAAGATATGGAAGGCATTGGATACAGAGTAGTGTACCGCCTTTCACGGAAAAATGACAACCTTATTTCGCTCTGCGCTCCCCATGACCTCTAGTGCTTGTTGCATTTCGGTTAGCGGGAATCGGTGGGAAATCGCAAGGTCTGGTCTTACCAGTCCCCGCTCCATCAAGCGAATAGACTTCTCCATTGCCAGCGAGTTTGTGCCAAAGCTTGAGTCCATGCGTGCCTCCAGAAAGTGCATCAACCCTCCATCTAGCGCGAAGGTTTCGTGCGTGGTGATACCGAAGACATTCCAGCGCGTACCGCGCCGTAGCAGACTCACCATGAGGTTGACCGCCTCAATAGGACCTGCCGCTTCGATGACTAAATCGGGTCCCTCTGGGAGGATGTCATAAACCGCTTGCTTCGCGTCGCTGTGATTAGGGTTGATGGTATGTGTTGCCCCTAACTTTCGAGCGGTCTCTAGTGCGAAGTCACTGACGTCTACCTACCGCGATAAGCCTTCCTGCTCCAGCCGCCTTTGCCACCATGAGGCAGTACATTCCGATACCGCCTGTGCCAATAACCACTACATCGTCTCCAACCGTCAACTGCGACATCTGAATAATGCCCTTCCACGCCCCTGCGACGGGTTCGGTTTGGCAAGCCGCTTCAAAGGGAAGTGATTCGGGCTTAGGGTAGAGCGTATTCGCCCCTGTCAGCGTGTATTCGGCGAAGCTGCCTGCCCGCACGTCTTCGGGTCCATCACCCCCTGTCGTATAGGCGTGTTCACAGTAGTGGGTAAGCCCCAGTCGGCAGTTACGGCACAACCCGCAGTAGCCGCTCGGCTGAATAATGACCGCATCGCCCTCTTTGACGTTTGTGACGTGCGCTCCCACCGCCGCAACAATCCCCGCCGGTTCGTGACCGGGAATGAGGGGGAACGTGACGTTCGTGCGCCTCCCTGTGATCGCCTTGTAGTCGGTTTGACAGAAGCCGCACGCCTTAATACGTACCAGAACTTCGCCCGCTCCCGGTTCCGGGGTTGGAACCTCCTCTAGAACAAGTCGATTTGCCTCTTTCAAAACAGCCGCTAACATCTGCTCCTCATTTCTTTGCGCGGTTTTCGCGCCTACAGGTCTTGATTTTGTGGAACCATCACCAGATCGCGAATGGTTACGTGGGGTGGTTGTGATAGCATGAAAACCACTGCCTCCGCCACATCCTCTGAGCGTAGGCTGGCATGGTTCGCAATCTGTTTATCTATCTCTTCAGGAGTGGTGAACCCCCAGAGTTCGTTGGCGACCATGCCCGGCGCGATAGATCCCACGCGGACACCGGAGGGGGCTACCTGTCGGCGCAGAGTATGCACGAATGTCTGCACCGCGTGCTTGGAGGCACTGTAGATTGGCTCCCAAACAATATCAATGCACCCTGAGATAGAGCTTGTGACCAGTATATCGCCTGACTTCTGCGCTAACATATAGGGTAATACAGCACGAGCGCACCGCATGACTCCCGTTACGTTTACTTCAACCAGTTGCGCCCATGCGTCTGGGTCGCCCTCTGCCACCTGTCCTGGAATATAGATTCCTGCGTTCGCGAAGAGTGTATCTACTCTCCCGAACCGCTCTATCGTTCTCTCAACCATCCGTGTCACTTCCGCGCCAATGGTAATATCGGTGGGAACGGCTATCGCATTTTCGCCTAGCTCTTCAGCAAGTGCCTGAATTTTATCGGCGGAACGCGCCGCCAGAACCAGTTTGCAGCCGTGCCGCGCTAATGCCCGTGCCGTCGCCGCGCCTATACCTGAACTGGCTCCGGTGATAATCGTGACTCTACCCGCGAGTGTCTGCTCCATGTGTGCCTCTCTACGCTTAGTTCTTTTTTGCGGCAGGTTGTCGGAAAGATCTCTCCACCATGTCGTTTACATCTGTAGAGACTGGACCATCACGCCATAACCAGCGCATCATCTCTGGCATTATCGCCCCACCGAATCTCTGTCCGTGTAGATTCATGCCCCACGAGTAGTTGACCTCATAACCCTTCTTTGTGAGTGCTTTCATTAGCCGTACATTCTGGTAAAACCAGTCCCAGGTCTCGTCATACACGCCGTTGCGAACACCGCGATTGTCATTACGCCCATCGCATAGATAGACGCGAATGGGCTTTCTCTTTGTCGCCAAAACCTTTTCAGGATAGACGTGTCCACCGCGAATGTTCGTAAAACTGCCCACATTGCTCAACACCTTACGGAAGGCGTTGGGACGCTCCCATGCCACTGTGACTGCCGCTATCGCGCCGGCACTAGAGCCTCCAATTCCGTGCATCTCTGGATCTTTAGAGATGTTGTACGACTTATGGAGTTCTGGCATCAACTCTTCGGTGATCACTCGCGCATACTTATCGTCGAGGCTGTTGTACTCTGTGCCGCGGTTGGTAGTGCCATCCCCCCAGTTGCGCGGGCTGGCTTCGGGTTGCTCCGGCGTGCGCCCTGGATTGATGAAGACTCCTATCATTACAGGAATTTCGCGCCGATAGATGAGGTTGTCCATCACGTTTTGCGCCCGCATATCGCCGTTTTCATTTTTAAACGCCTGTCCATCCTGATAGACCATTAGGGCAGCAGGAACTGCGGGGTCGTACTGCGCCGGTACGTATACCCAGTAGGTGTGCTGAGTACCGGGATAGGCTCTGCTCGGAATCACATAAGGTCCTTTTATTTCACCTTTAGGAACTCCTTCTTGCGGAAGTGAGTCGGGACCTAGCCGATAGTGCATATCTGGGTTTGGGGTCTGGGGTGTTTGCCCCATAGCTACGTGCAGTGGGGGAACCTGCATAAGAGCGAATACCGACGCGCCCATCAAGACAAATCTGCTGAAACGCTTTACAACCTTGTTCATACGAATACTCCTTAATACTATTCTCATCGTAACGGCTCATCCCAGCCTGACATCTCTAGTAGTGCAAATGCCATGCGGCGGCGCAAGGAGGCAACCTCTTCACCTCCCCACGTGTAGAATCCCTTGCCACTCTTTACACCCAGTTCGCCCTTAGCTACCTGCTCTATAAGTAGTTGGGGTACCTCTGGACTGTTGGAGAGTGTGGGCACAAGCTGGGCAGCAACTGCACTCCACAAATCCCACCCCGCTGCCTCTGCTATCTCAAAGGGACCCGCTACGGCGAGCCGCCTGCCAATTCCGGTACGTACCACCACATCTACTTCTTGTGGGCTGGCTACCCCCTCTTGCACAATAGCAAAAGCTTCGCGGATGAGTGCCGCTTGTAAGCGGTTGGCGACGAAGCCGGGATTTAGAATGGGCGTTTTTGTTTCGGGTGAGGTGTGCGGACTGGAGACCACCTCTACAAGCGGTACAAAGTAGGGTGGGTTGAAATAGTGTGCGACAATCACTCTGTCTGGACGCTGGGTCGCGTTTGCGAGGAGACTAGGCATAAAAGTTGAGGTGTTACTTGCCAGTATGGTGTGCGCTGGACAGAGGTCGTCCAGTTCTTTGAAAATGCGTAGCTTTAACGGTAAGTCCTCAAAAACTGCCTCAATCACAATATCTGCATCCTGAACCGCCTCTTTCAGGTCGGGAGTGGTTCGGATGAGTTTAAGGGCAGGTTCGACTGCTGTCTCAGGGATTCGCCCGTGAGCCGCCAGCAGTTTTAAGTTACCCTCTATGCGTAGTATCGCCTGATGTAACACCTCTTCTGTGAGGTCATAGAGGCGAACGGAAAAGCCCGCAACAGCGAACTCTTGGGCGATGGCGTGCCCCATTAACCCTGCGCCGATAACGGCAATATTCTGTACTGTGTTCATATTTTACCTTAACCTTAAATTCGATAGTCAGTAGGATTATGGACGCACTTCGTCAGAGGCACTTAAAATTCCTGCGTTGTTAGTCAGAAAGAAGGAGATTGGACATCAGGCGTTGCATTTTAAGCACCAGAATGGCAAAACGACCTGCCCGATACGGAAGTCGGCGAAAGAGAGAGCGGAAAGTGAAAATTACTCGCTTAACAACTGCTGTTGTAGAGGCAAATTATGACTATACGTTTGTGCGAATTGAGACAGACAGAGGCGGGCTGTACGGTACAGGAGAGTGCTTCTTTGCACCGGGGCTGACGGCGATATTTCGGGAACTTACGCCGCTTCTTATAGGGCGCGACCCGCGTGAGATAAGCCGCCTAGTCCAACATCTGGCAAGAAAAACCAGTGCCGCAGGTTCTACCTCCGGCATCGTCTGGAATGCGATAACCGGAATAGAAGCGGCACTTCACGACCTTGTTGGCAAAATCTACGGCTGTCCGGTCTATCAACTACTCGGCGGCAAAGTCCGCGACAGTGTTCGAATATACGCGGACTCGCACGCAGGGGAGAACTTTGAGAGCTGTTCGGCAGTCCTGACCGAACGCCGCCCTGATTGGCTAGCGCAAACCGACATACAACCTCAAG
>JAPLCR010000246.1:0-4734 GCA_026392135.1 Armatimonadota bacterium | reverse complement strand
CAACCTCAAGCAGAACACTACGCGCCAGAGGCTTACGCCCGCAGAGCGGTATCGGTGGTAGCGAAAGGCTTTACTGCGCTCAAGTTTGACCTCGACTCGATGGTTGTTTCTACTGGCGAAGAGATGAATCGCCCGCTCACAAACGCTGAGATTGAGCGCATGAGAGAGGTAGTACAGAGCGTTCGGGAGGCGGTGGGAGCGGATATTGACCTCGCGTTCGACTGCCACTGGCGTTTCCGCCCCAGCGATGCCATCAAGATAGCGCACGCGGTGGAGTCTTATGGGCTGTTATGGCTTGAAGACCCCTGCCCTCCGGAAAACTGGCGACAGACCGCCTCCGTTAAAAATGCGACCAACGTACCAATACTAACAGGCGAGAATCTGATACTACTGACGGGATTTCTGCCGTTACTCGAAAACCTCGCAGTGGACTTTATCGCCCCCGATATTCAAAAGAGCGGGGGACTACTTGAGACAAAGCGTATTGCGGCGATGGCGGACTTCTACGGAGTTAGCCTCGCGCCGCACTGTATTGCGGGTCCGCTTGGGCTACTAACCTCCGCACACCTCTGCGCCACCGCCCCCAACTTTGTCGCGCTAGAGTTTCATGGGCAGGACGTGCCTTTCTGGAACGACCTACTAATAGGCGACCCAATCATTCAAAAAGGCGCGGTTGCGATGACCGATGCGCCGGGACTAGGGCGTGAACTGAACGAAGAGGTAGCGAAAAACTACGCCCGACCGGGAGAACTCTGGTTTGGGGAGGAGCTAGCGCGATGAAAAACTATCCTAATTCGGAAGCACTGTATAGACGCGCCTGCCAATCGCTGGCGGGGGGCATCTCTAGCGAGTTTAGGCGGTTTAATCAGCCCCACCCGCTCTTCTACGCCTCTGGGCAGGGTAGCCACATAGTAGACGCAGATGGCAACGACTATCTGGATTTTACGCTTAGTCAGGGTCCGCTCATACTCGGACACAGCCCCTCGGAGCTACTCTCCGCCGTTACGGAAGGCTCGGCGCAGGGGCAACTCTTCGCTGGACAGCATCTCGCGGAACTCGAACTCGCGGAGAGACTACAGTCGCTTATCCCCTGTGCGGAGCGTATTCGCTTTAGCCTTTCAGGTTCGGAGGCAGTTCATACTGCGTTCCGTGTCGCCCGCGCTACTACCGGCAAGCCTAAGTTCCTCCGCTTCGAGGGGCACTATCACGGTTGGCTGGACAACGTTGCAATAGGTATCGCCGCCCCCTCTGAAGAGGCTCTCGGTAGTCGCGAACATCCCAATCAGATACGCTGGTCTGCGGGGCTTCCGGCGCATATCGAAGACGAAAGCCTCCTCCTTCCTTGGAACGACCTAGCCCTCGTAGAGCGAACCTTAGAGGCGCATCATCACGAAATCGCCGCCATTATCACCGAAACCGTCCAGTGTAATAGCGGCTGTATTCCGCCGGAGCCGGGCTTCCTGCAAGGGCTACGCGAACTGTGCGACCGCTATCAGATAGTCCTTATTTTCGATGAGGTTATCACGGGATTTCGCGTCGGTTTGGGGGGAGCGCAAAAGCATTTTGGGGTCACGCCCGACCTTGCGATTTTTGGCAAGGCGATGGCGAACGGCTATCCTATCTCCGCCCTTGTCGGAAAAGAGCGGTTTATGCGTCCTATTTCTGAGGGAAGCGTTATCCATGCGGGAACCATGAACTCCGGTCAGCCGAGCGTGTCGGCGGCATTAGCGACTCTGCATATCTTAGAGCGCGACAACGTGCATCCGCGCCTCTACGCTTTGGGGCAGAGGCTTATGGAGGGTTTGCGCCAACAGGCGAAGAGCGCAGGGCTTCCCCTGCTCGTTCAAGGCTTGGGGCCCATGTTTCACACGGGCTTTACGTCTCTGGAGGTCATCCGCGATTTTAGAGACACTCTACACTACGACAAGGCTCTCTTTGGGCGTTTCGCGCTTGCTATGCAGGAGCGCGGTGTCCGCCTGATAGGGCGCGGGCTATGGTATATCAGCGCAGCCCACACTCAGGAAGAGATTGACCACTGTATCGAAATCGCGGGAGAGGTATTTCAGACGTTAAAGTGAGAATGTCATGACAACCAAAACAGAAGTAGCCCGTACAAAACGAGTCTTGATTGCCGGGATATATCACGAAACCCATACCTTCACGCCGGGATGCGCCACGCTTGCAGATTTCACGATTCTGCGCGGAGGCGATTTCTGGAACGCGATTGGCGAACCCTCCCCTCTGGGCGGAGTGATGGAGACCGCTCAGGCACTGGGCTGGGAGGTCGTCCCTGCAATAGACTACCGCGCTTTTCCCTGCGGGATCGTTGAGGATGCAGTGTTAGAGGCGTGGTGGAGCGAGTTTCACGAAGCCGCAAAAACAGCTCTCGAAGCAGGAGATGTTCATGGAGTGTACCTCGTTCTACACGGTGCTATGGCTACGCAAAGCTACCCAGACGTGGAGGGTGAACTGCTAGAGCGTATTCGTTCTATAGCAGGACTCTCTAGCGTTCCGATTGGCGGAGTGACCGACCTTCACGCCAATATCAGCCCTCGAATGGCTCTGCACAGCAACGCCCTCATCACCTATCACGCAAACCCCCATACCGACGCGAAGGAGAGAGCGGTGCAAGCCGCGCACACTCTTCATAGAATGTTAGAGTCAGAACGCCCTGCGAAGACCTACTGGAAACAGCCGCCGCTCGTTCTCGCGCCCTCCCATACAGGAACCGCAGACGAACCGATGCGGACACTGGAAGCGATGGCGCGGCGGATGGAGGCGGAACACGCAGACGTATACGCCGTAAATGTTCATGCGGGCTTCTCCTTCGCCGATACGGTGCATACTGGCGTGAGTTTCACCGTCAACACCGTAGGGGAGGAGGAGGAGGCGCAACGCCTGCTGGAAACGCTCTGCCTAACCGTCATGAGAACGCCCGCGGGCGGCTCTACGGATGAAATGAGCGTTGAGACCGCTATGGCGCGTCTTACGGAGTATGAAGCGGGTCCCATTCTGCTTATCGAACCTTCTGACAACATCGGCGCAGGCGCGCCCGGCGAGGGGGTTTCACTTCTAAAAGCCTTTATCACGCACAAGGTAGGCAATTCAGGAGTGATTATCAACGACGCGGAGGCGGTCTCCACACTTTCAAGCTCGGCTTTGGGCGAACGGCGCGTCGTGCGAATCGGCGGAAAAAGTAGCCCGCTCTACGAAGCGGGTTGTGAGATTGAGGTCGAGCTGGTATCGCAAAGCGATGGACGCTTTACGATAGAAGACCCGCATAGCCATATCGCCTCTATGCTCGGCTGGCAGATTGATATGGGGGCTTGCGCTGTCGTCCGTCATGCGGGAGTTACTATCTTACTGACGACTAAACCGACCCCGCCCTTTGATTTGGGACAGTGGCGAAGTCAAGGTGTAGACCCCGAGAAACTGTTCGCTGTTGGTGTGAAAGCGGCAGTCGCGCACCGACAGGCGTATAATCCCATAGCGCGGGCATCTCTCTATGTCAACACGCCAGGTCCCTGTACGAGCGACACAACCGCCTTTCCCTACCGCCTTCTGCGCCGACCGATATGCCCTTTGAGCGGTCTGCCAACCTCCGTCTACTCGGTAGAGGCTCTGCCATCGGGCGAGCCTGTCACCCTACGCCCCTTGCAGTCTGACGATAGCGAACGCTTCACCGAATATGTCCTCAACCTATCAGCGGAGACAAAATCGCGCTATGGACCTCACCCGTTTGACAGGGCTACCGCTGAAGCTATCTGTGAGACGCTCAACCCAAAAGAGATGCTTCGTATGGTAGCGACGGTTTCGCACAACGGCGAGGAGCGTATTATCGCCTACGTTCTACTGAAAATGAGCGTTCTGGATGGCGACAGAAAGCGGTATGAGATACTGGGTATTCCTCTCCATTCGGAGACCGACTGCACGCTTGCGCCCTCCGTTGCGGACGACTATCAAAACCAAGGAGTGGGTAGCGTAATGATGCGCCACCTCCTGAACCTCGCACCGCAGTTGGGAAGGCAGCGTATCGTGCTTTGGGGAGGCGTACAGGCTCCGAACGAACGCGCCGTACACTTCTACACGCGCTGGGGATTTCGGAAAGTCGGAGAGTTTCTTACGGATAAGAACAACTACGACATGATTCTTGACCTACCCACAAGATAACTACTCAGGCTACACTATCCCAATTCTGGGGGAGGGGTGGCTAGGGCGGAAGGTTTATCGCACTGACCCGCCCACCCCCTCTAAATCTCCCCCTTCACAAAGCTCACAGGGGTATGTATTGGGAGGGTTTGAGATATGGGAGGCTTACCTGTACCGTCCCTCATTCCGTCCTGCGGACACCTTTCTCCCGATTCGGGAGAAAGGCTTGACCTATAGGCAGTTCTGTATAGCGATACACTTTTTTGAATACAGAAGTCGTACATACCCCAGTCAGCCTTTACAAAGGGGAGACTTGGATGCTCCCGTTTTCTGATAGGTTTGAGGAGTGCGGAAGCCTTGCAGTATGGATAGGGAAGAGGGCTAGGTCGTGTAGTCTAGCCTGAGTAGTTCGACAATGTCACATTAGGCGCACACTCTGTTCGCCCCTATAGAATAGACTTTTTAGAAGGACGCAAACTCTCCTCTTTCGCAATTCATCCGTCTTCTGAGTCATGAATTTAGCGAAAACACAGAATATAGGCGAGTTCCGCTATCGCCTTTAGGAGTGCTTCCGCCCTAAAAACA
>JAPLCR010000312.1:16399-17053 GCA_026392135.1 Armatimonadota bacterium | reverse complement strand
CCTGATGAATCCAGATGGAACAACCCCCACGCGCATTACAACCAACACCAAAGAAGATACTGCTCCGGTATGGTCGCCAAACGGTAAGAAAATCGCCTTCCAGAGCAATCGGGATGGGCATTGGGAAATTTATGTGATGAATGCAGATGGAACGAGTCAGACGCGCCTGACTAACACGACAAAAGACAGTGTGCAGCCCGCATGGTCTCCTACAGGAAACAACATCGCTTTCACAACTAACCGAGATGGCAATAACGAGATCTATATGATGAATACGGACGGAACGGGACAACTTAGGCTGACAAATAATACTGCCGCCGATACGACCCCTTCTTGGGACATAGACGGGTATGGGCTACTCTTTTTGTCTGAAAGAGATGGCAACCCCGAAATCTACCACCAGAACCAAACATCGCCTGCTACTCGTATGTCGAACTCCACTGCGAAAGAGGCGAATGTTCGGGTAGGACCTCCCGTCCGCCGATATTTGGCAATCGGTACAGGAAGCGTAACCACCGATAAAGCGACAGGTTTCCTTGCTGGGTATCATGGCGACTTCCCCGCCTCTATCGTAACCATAAACAACAGTAGTTTTAGTGACCTCTTAATGACCACCCCAACAGGTGTCAATAATAATGGGCCCATTCTGCTATT
>JAPLCR010000312.1:0-16328 GCA_026392135.1 Armatimonadota bacterium | reverse complement strand
GGCGGAATTTCGAGGGCAATATACCTACACAAAAACTCATCCCCGACGGTATAGTTGTGAACGGAATTATCGCGACCTTTTCCGCGACCTATGGAGATGTAATCTCTATCTTCCCCTTCACAGCAGCAAATCGTAGTGCAGGTAAGCCCTCTGTTCAGACCGTAGGGGGAGTGATTACACTACATGGCTCCTTCACAGGCGCGTGGAATTCTCAACAGAGGAATCTCGCACCACACGGCGCAACAGATATCCGAATTAACGCTCAGACTGGTGCTATTTTAGGCGTTCAGTAGGTTACTTCTGTTTTGTATAAATACAGTCCGCCCTACTATTATAGGGGCGGACTGTATTTCTGTCTGCTCTTCGCTGGCTCTATGAGATGGGGAGAAGCATGGCTGCATTGAGTGGATTACCAAGCCCTACCACACAGGCGTAAAGTTAAACCGAAAAGCAGTCACACAAGCCCTTCACTTGGCACAACACGCACAGGCTTCTAATCTCAAACCACCCAACCTCCTCTCCTTTGCGAAGAAGAGGTTGGGTGAGGTGAAGTGGAAATCAATGAAGATTCCACAGCCCTGAACTCCTACCCTTATACGCTTCTGTTTCGCCCCATTCCTTGCCCTTCTTTGAAGCTACAACGGGGGCAACACTGCTAATACCGCCGGTGCTGTTCCCAGTTCCAAGCGTGTTGTAGAATTGTCTCTATCTCGGCGTACTGCGGTTTCCAGCCGAGTTCTGCGTGTGCCTTGTCCGCACAGCCTATAAGGCGCGGTGGGTCTCCAGTACGACGCGGAGCTTTTTCCACAGGAACCGGCTTGCCGCACACCTTTTCGCAAGCTGTGATGACCTCTTGTACGGAGAAGCCTTGACCATTGCCAAGATTAAAAAAGTCGCTACTCCCCCCCGATAGTAGCCGCTTTAGGGCAAGAGCGTGTGCCTGTGCAATATCAAGAATATGGATATAGTCTCGAATACAGGTTCCGTCGGGAGTGTCGTAGTCCGTACCAAACACCTTGATATTGGACCGTGTTCCCATCACTGCCTGAAATATCAGCGGTATCAGGTGCGTTTCGGGGTCGTGGCTCTCGCCGATAAGTCCACTGGGAGCGGCTCCTGCCGCATTGAAGTAGCGGAGTGCTATAAACCGTAGCCCATAGGCAGTGTCGTAAGCACGAAGAATGCGCTCCACAAAGTATTTACTCTCACCATAGGGGTTAATAGGGTCTTGGGGATGCTTTTCATCCATTGGGACATACTGCGGATTACCAAAAGTCGCACAGGTGGAGGAGAAGACAAAATTCTTTACCTTATGTCGTACCATTGCATCTAGTACGGCAAGCGTGGCAACAGTATTATTGTGGTAGTACTTTGTGGGTGCGGTGACAGATTCCCCTACGTAGGCGTATGCGGCGAAGTGAACCACCGCCTGAATAGGGTAGGTGGTAAACAGGCTATCGAGAAGAGCCGTATCTCCCATATCGCCCTCAATGAGCGGTACGCCTTCGGGAAGTGCCTCACGGTGCCCATACACAAGGTTGTCTAGAACAACAAGGTTCTCGCCCTGTTCGTGGGCATAATGAACGTAGTGGCTACCAATATACCCAGCTCCCCCAATTACGAGTATCATCTTAGAAGCGTCTCCTTTCCTCTCATTTTACAGGTATTCAGCCCCTCCCCTCACTCTGCCCCTCTTGCCTTACGAAGAAAGGCGCAGTGTTGAGGCACAAGGTGCTTTACTTGGGGAGTATCTCATTTCTTAGCCAACGTGCGGCGCGTTTGGGCCAGTCTGTCGCAATAAAGTTTCCCTCACGCAGTCCGTAACCATGTCCGCCTTTAGGGTAGATGTGCATCTCAATAGGAACCTTTTCGTGTTGTAGTGCCATTGCATAGGTGAGGGCGCACTCTACTTTTACGGGGTCGTCTTGCGCCATAACGATAAACGTGGGCGGTGTCTTTGCCGTCACGGTAAGCTCTGGGGCGATTTTGCTCAGGTCATCGTTGCGCGTTAGGTAGGCGGGATAGATAAGCATACTGAAATCGGGGCGGCAACTCTCTTTATCGCTATCGTCTACAGCCGTATAGGAGCGTTTGTCGAAGGTAGTGCTTGTCATCGCGGTAAGGTGTCCTCCCGCTGAAAAGCCCAGTATACCAATATGGTTTGGGGCTACTCCCCACTCTTTCGCCCGTGAACGTACCATACTGACGGCACGTTGCGCGTCTTGTAGGGAGGCAGTGTGTTTCTCCAGCCCTTTGCGTGATGGCACACGGTATTTTAGCAGAAATGCCGTTACCCCCACAGAGTTGAACCACTTGCAGATTTCGGTACCCTCAAGGTCGTAGGCGAGAATAGAGTAGCCGCCGCCGGGACATACGATAACGCCTACGCCCTTATCCTTCTCCTTTTCAGGACGATATACGGTTATCGTCGGCTTGGTGACATTGGAGAGCAAGATAATACGTTTCTTGGGGTCGGCATTTGGCTCGGACTTGAAAGCGTCATGCTCTTCGCCGATGTCACCCTTCTCACCGGGCGCGACTCCGTTCCAGAGTGGTATGGGTTGCGAGACATCCTCCCGCTTGCCTTCGTTTGCAGGCTCTCCCGCGAGAGCCTCTGTGCAAACGGTCGAGAGTAGAAGCCCCAGCGCGATCAAGAGGGGTATAGAGAAGCCGAGAATCTGTAGTTTCATGCACGCATTATCCTTTTCCAAGAGGCTGTTAAGTTGAACATTAGCATTTCGTAAATGCCCCATAGAGCCAACTTAGAGTTGAGAGAGGGGCTTAGGGGTGAGGGGTTATGGTTTATCTCGATTGTTGACATACTCCCACCCAAATCGTCCCTTAATACAGAGGTGTCCCTCTGTGATATCGTGGTCAAGAGGTGAGGTCGCTTTCACAATGCGGTTATCCTGTACGTGCAGTTCAATAGTACATCCGACTCCACAGTAGGGGCAGATAGTCTCCGTTACCGTCTGTTCGCTCTCGTTCCATGTCCCCTCCTGCCTCATGTCGTACTCGCTCTTGAACATCAGCGCATTTGTGGGACAGACCCCGATACAGTTACCACAGTAGACGCACGCAGAATCGGTAAGAGGTATAGCGAACTCTGTAGAGATACGCGCATCGAAGCCGCGCCCCGCTACCGCTATCGCGAAGGTGTTCTGTGCGTCCACACCACACGCCTCCACACACTTGTAACAGAGAATACACTTGCTGTAGTCGCGTATATAGAGGTCATTGTCTACCATAACGGGCTGGGCTACGGTCTCTGCCGTTGCGTGTTCCGGCGCGTGGTGGTGCCCTGAGTGACGCGAATCCCGCTCTCCTGCGTTGGCGGGGAGAGAAGGCTCTCCAAACTTTTCTGGCTCCGCGCCATACTCCGCCATCCAACGTTTCGTATCGCTATTCACCAGCGACATATCTACCGACGAAGCGAGCAGTTCCAGAACCAGTTTGCGCGAATGTTGCACTCGCTCCGAGTTGGTCAACACGACCATGCCCTCCTCTACTTTGCGGGAGCAGGAGGGAACCAAAACTCGCGAACCTGTCACCTCCACCACACAGACACGGCAGACGTTGACGGGTGTGAGGTTCTCAAGGTAGCAGAGGGTTGGGGTGTCTACGGCCTTTTTGCGGAGGGCTTGCAGGATAGTAGAGCCATCGGGAACCCTGACGCTATCGCCATCTACGGTGAGGGTTATCATCGGTTTCGGGGGGGCGAGAAGAACGCTTTGCATCACTCTGTCACTCCTTGAAATACACCGAGGCGGTGTATGGCGGAAGATATCGCGCTAGAGGCGGTGTGTCCTAAGCCACAGATAGAGGCATCCTTCATCACTTGCTCTAGTTCCGCAAGCAAGGTTAGCTCCTTTTTTAAGTCGCCGTCCGCAGTGAGGAGGCGATACAGTGCCTCCTCTTGCCGCACCGTACCCACACGGCACGGCACACACTGACCGCACGACTCATCTCGAAAGAAGCCCGCAATCCGCCTCAAAATCTGGCGCATATCTACTGTATTATCGAAGAGCATCACAACACCGGAGCCGAGCGTTGCATTCGCGGCGCGCGCCCCCTCTAGTGTAAGCGGAATATCGAGTTCGTCGGGGCGCACAAAGACTCCCGCCGCGCCGCCAAGCAGTATCGCCTGTAGTTCACTCCCGCCGCTCACGCCCCCTGCAAGCTCTATGAGGCTCCGCAGGGTCGCGCCGTAGGGTATCTCGTAGACTCCCGGTCTCTCCACGTTCCCTGATAGGCAGAAGAGGCGCGTCCCCGTTGAGTTTCCGCCCCCCGTTTCAGAGTATCGCTTTCCGCCTTCCAGTAGGATAGGCAGGACATTGACCAGAGTCTCCACGTTGTTAATCGCCGTCGGTTTGCCGAATAAACCGAACTGAACAGGAAAGGGGGGCTTGTTGCGGGGTTCCCCTCGTTTGCCTTCGATGGAGTTGAGAAGGGCGGTCTCCTCGCCGCAGATATACGCTCCCGCGCCGCGTCGTATCTCAATATCAAACGACATGCCGCTATTCAACAGGTTCGCGCCAAGCGCGTGCGCCTCTTTCGCCCTGTCTATCGCATTCTGTAGGCGGCTTGTGGCTTCTGGGTACTCGCCGCGAATGTAGATAACCCCCTGCTCCGCTCCACACGCAAAGCCCGCAATCGTCATCGCTTCGATGAGCGCGAAAGGGTCTTGCTCCATAATCACACGGTCTTTGAAGGTTCCGGGTTCCGATTCGTCGGCGTTACACACCACATAGCGTGGGGTTACCGCCATTCCCGCAACCGCTTTCCACTTCACGCCCGTAGGGAACGCCGCGCCCCCGCGCCCAGTCAGTCGCGCATCGGAGAGTTCGCGAATAACCTCCTCCGCGCCAATTTCCAACGCCCTATGTAGTGCCTGATAGCCGCCGCTTCCGCAGTACGCCTCATAACTCTGGGGGTCTACTACACCGACGCGCTTGAGAAGTTGGAGAGGGACATTCGCGCCCGTCTGCGGCGTGGAGCCGTTGACTTCGCGAGAGTCGCCTATCGTTTCACCGCGTAGCGCAGTGGATAACTGTCCAATGTTGACGGGTGCTATCGTAAAGTCGCTACTCTCTCGCCCAGAGGTTTGGACTAAGAGCGCGGGGGCTTTCTCGCATAGCCCAAGGCAGGGGCTTCGCTTCCAAGTCGTCGCGCCGTTCGCGCAGGGGGTTCCCATCGCGCCGAAGTTCGCCTCTAGTGCCGCGCAGAGGGTATCGGCTCCGCGTGTCTTACAGGCGATGTCATCGCAGACGTGGAGAACGGCGGGGGGCTGTGGTTCGGTGGCGAAGAGCGCGTAAAAGGTAGCGACTCCGTAGACCTCCGCAGGGGGAACCGTCAGCCGCTCCCCAACGTAGTTGATGGCTCCGGGGCTTATCCACCCGACCCGGCTCTGCACAGCGTGAAGAACAGGCAGTAGCAGATGACGCTTACGAAACCTCTCGCTCTGCATGGGAGGCTGAAGCGTACCTGACTGCGTATTTAGTATTTCGTCTACTGCGCTACGCTCTTCTTCGGTGGCGGTGGCGCTTGTAAAATGCAAATCCAAGTGTTTTATCCTTTTGTAAGCTCTTGCATTTTTGACCTAAACCCTGTCCGCTCTGCGGTTCGAGAAGCTACTGGGCGCGACGCGCTGGGCACTCTGCGGGGGAGTGAGCGGACAGGGGAGTCGCGGCTCGGGTGCAGAGCAGGGTGAGAAGGCAAAGGTATGTTTTAAGCGTGTTTCTCATTGGTTCAGGTTCAGGACTTTCGGGGCGTAGGTGCTTGATTGCGGGGTTAGTCTTGAGAGAAAAAATCATAATCTATCCCCTTAACATCAAATCGTTGCACCAAAGAAACGCCCAGATTATGGTCTATCATCAAACGGGCTAACTCATAGCCATCAATCAAGGAAATCTTAAATTGCGGCGTTTTTTCTCTATATTTTAGCGCGGAATCACTGAATGTAGAGGTTGTGATAAAAACGCCTTTCGTCACTCCTTGTCCTGCAAGAGCACCAACGAAGGCTTGCACCTCTTTTGACCCGACAGTTGTGTCGTTCCAACGCTTCGCTTGTAGATATATCTTATCAAGCCCAAGCTTATCTTGACTGATAACACCGTCGCCCCCTCCATCATGTGACTTGCCTAGCGTCTTTCCAGCATTTTCAACATCTCTGCCGTACCCCATTGCCAGCATCAACTGCACGATTAAACCTTCAAAAAAGTTGGGAGACATTGCTTTAATCTGTTCAAGTATCTCTTGTGCAAGGGTGTCTCGCATCTTGTTGTATGCAACGCTAATAACCTCAATAGGCGTAGCCTTATCAACGATAGCGGGAATCTCGTCTTGCGTTAAGGAAATGTTTGGGTATAAGATGCTAACGACCTCATTAGAGATTATCTTGTCGACATCAACAACAAGAGGCAATGCATCAGTTGGCAAGGCATTATCCTTAGAGCTTTTACTTTTGCCCTTGCCTTGAAACTCTACAAACTCAGGAAAAACCATCAAGTCCGCAGGTTTAATCGGGCTGGGAGAGTTTAGATAGATACTCCAGTCCACGCGGTGTAATTTTTGTTTTTCCACGCCCCATGCGCTCAAGAAGCAACGCTTGACTCATATATGCAGTAGCCCAATATAACCTGCTACGCACTCGAGTTGTTCTAGCACTCGGGAGGAGCTCATTTTGCTCTTCTGACGTGATATGAAACTGGCTGACAAGTGCCTTTTCTATCTCAGCAATGATCAATACTCGCCCCTCTTTGTGAAGCGCAAGTATTGGTTTCATAAAATGATAGAACTCAGGGATAGCCATGTCTTCTCCTAATTTCAATTCGTCCGGACTCTGCTTCATAAGCAGGAGGAATAGTTTGGGCACTGATTCCGTTCGTTGATAACTTTTGAGTAGCGCGGAAACCTTTCGTCATCGGCATTCGCCCTTCCCTTTGTGAAGGGGCAAGGGTTGGGATGGGGTGGCTTTGAGGAGTGCGGAAACCTATCGCCCTAGTCACCCCTCGCCCAGAATTGGGAGAGGGGACGGGGGTGAGGGCTTCTACTCGAAAATCACCAACAGATCGTTCCCGTCAATGCGGTCTCCGTTCTTCACAAGAACCTCCTTGACCTTCGCCTTTATCGGGCAGGTCACGAAGAGTTGCACCTTCATCGCTTCCAGCGCTATCAGAATGTCGTCCTTCTCCACCGCGTCGCCCGCTTTGACGCGCACTTCCACCACCGCGCCGGGCATAGGAGCACCAACATGGTGAAGGTTGTCTGGGTCGGCTTTCGGGTGACGTTTCACGGAGGCTATCGCCGAGCGGTCTTCCACCTTCACCTGACGCGGCTGACCGTTCAGTTCGTAGAGCAGAGTGACCATGCCCTGATAGTCCGTCTCTGTGCGGGCGATAAACTTGATGAAGAGCGTTTTGCCCGTCTCAATCTGGACGGTTATCTCCTCGCCCGGCTCCATGCCGTAGAAGAAGGTCGGGGTTGGGACAACGCTTACGTCCGAGTACTCCTTGCGATGCGCCACGAAGGTCGTGTAGACTTTCGGGTACATTAAGTAGGAGAGGACATCCACTTCCGTCGCTTTGCGCCCTATTTTACCCTCTAGCTCCTTGCGCGTCCGCTCGAAGTCTACCGGCGGTAGGATGGCTCCTAGTCTTCCTTCAACGGGCTTTCGCCCCCTCAAAACCGCCTCCGCCAACTCTTTCGGGAAGCCGCCCTCCGGGTAGCCGATGTCTCCCGCGAACAGCCCTATCACCGATTCGGGGAACTGGAGGTCTTTCGCTCTCTCAAGCAGGGTCTCCGGCGTAAGGTTGTGGGTCAGCATAAAGAGCGCCATGTCCCCTACCACTTTGCTACTCGGAGTCACCTTCACAATATCGCCCAGCAAGGCGTTCACCGTCGCATACATTCGTTTCAGTTCCGGTAGGCGGTCTCCCACGCCCATCGCTTCGGCTTGCGGACGCAGGTTGCTGTACTGCCCGCCGGGTATCTCGTGCAAGTAGACATCTCCCGAACTAGATTTCAAATCGCTCTCGAAAGGCGCGTAGTGTTCGCGCACAATCTGCCAGTAGTCGGCATGGCGCAGGAGGGCGGGGAAGTTCAGTTGCGTGTCGCGCTCCTGATTTTGAAGCGCGGCGACCACCGCCTCCATGCTCGGCTGACTGGTCAAGCCCGACAGCGAACTGATAGCGGTATCTACGACATCCACCCCCGCCTCCGCCGCAAAGAGAAGCGAAGCCACCTGCCCTCCTGCGGTGTCGTGGGTATGGAAATGGATGGGAAGCCCCGTCTCTTGATGAAGTGCTTCCACCAGTCTGCGGGCGGCGTAGGGGCGGCAAAGCCCCGCCATGTCCTTTATGGCGAGCATGGTAGCCCCCGCCTTTTCAAGTTGTTTCGCGAGGCGAACATAGTAGTCGAGGCTATAACGAGGGCGCGACGTGTCGAAAATATCGCTGGTGTAGCAGAGCGCGGCTTCCGCAATCGCCCCCGCCTCACGCGTCGCCTCTATTGCAGGAATCATCGCATCTAGGCAGTTCAGCGAGTCGAAAATTCGGAAAACATCTATGCCTCGCTCCGCTGCCACCCGCGTAAACTCCTTCACCACGTTGTCGGCGTAGTTGGTATAGCCTACCGCGTTAGAGCCGCGCAGAAGCATCTGAAAAAGCACATTGGGGATACGCTCACGTAGTTGCGCTAGCCGCTCCCAGGGGTCTTCATAGAGAAAACGCATCGTCACATCAAAGGTAGCACCGCCCCACATCTCCACTGAAAAGAGGTTGGGGAAGTCGCGGGCGATAGCGTCAGCCGCCGCCAGCATATCGTAAGAGCGCACCCGTGTCGCAAGTAGGGACTGGTGTGCGTCTCGCAGAGTCGTATCCGTAATCAGGAGACGCTTCTGCTCGCGTGTCCACTGGGCGAACTTCTCCGCGCCCAACTCTTTTAGCAGGTCACGCGTCCCTTGTTGCAAGGCTTCGTCGGGATTACAGGGGGGTAGAGGCGCGATTCGGAGGATCTTAGGCTTGCTTTTCGGGGGTACGGTGGGGTTCCCGTTGACGATAATATCCCCCACGAACTGTAGCATCTTGGTGGCTCTATCGGCGCGTTGCGAGAAGCGGAAGAGCGCAGGATTCTCCTCAATAAAGGTAGTCGTCACCTTGCCGCTACGAAAAATGGGATGCTTTATCACGTTATCAAGGAAGGGGATGTTCGACTTTACGCCGCGAATACGAAACTCCGAGAGGGCGCGGTGCAGTTTATTGCAAGCGTCATCGAAAGTCAGGCTCCACGCAGTCACCTTTACAATGAGTGAGTCGTAGAATGGCGTGATGACCGCGCCAGAGAAAGCCGTACCTGCGTCCAAACGAATCCCGAAACCAGCGGCGGAACGGTAGTGCGTTATGCGCCCGTAGTCGGGGGTGAAGTTGTTTTCGGGGTCTTCGGTGGTGATACGGCACTGTATGGCGTAGCCCCGCGAGGTTATCGCCTCCTGATTCGGTATGCCTAGCGTCGCATCCGAAAGAGGTCTCCCCTCCGCAATGCGTATCTGCGACTTGACAATGTCTATCCCCGTTATCATCTCCGTAACGGTATGCTCTACTTGAATACGGGGGTTCATCTCAATAAAATAGTAGTCGCCCTTGCCATCCACCAGAAATTCGACGGTTCCAGCGTTGCTATAGCCCACCGATTTCGCAAGGCGCACCGCGTCGGTGAGAATGTTTTCGCGCACGGCGCTATCCAGTCCAAGGCTCGGCGCGATTTCGATAACCTTCTGGTGGCGGCGTTGCACCGAGCAGTCGCGCTCGAACAGGTGAACGGTGTCGCCCTGCGTGTCCGCGAGTATCTGCACTTCGATATGCTTAGGATTCGCGAGGTACTTTTCGAGGAAGACATCGCCCTTGCCAAAGGCGGCGGCGGCTTCTCGCGTGGCTACTTGAAACAGCTCCGCAAGTTGCGTTTCATCGTGGGCTACACGCATTCCGCGCCCGCCCCCGCCGAACGAGGCTTTTATAATGACAGGAAAGCCTGCCGTCTTCGCCCACTCTACCGCCTCTTCTGGGGTAGCCACAGGCTCTTTCGTGCCGGGAACGATGGGGATGCCGAGTTCCATCGCTCTGTTACGAGCGGCGGTCTTATCGCCCATAGACTCTAGCGCCTCTACAGAGGGACCAATAAAGACGATGCCCGCCTCCGCGCAAGCGCGTGCGAAGTCGGGGTTCTCCGAAAGAAAGCCGTAGCCGGGGTGGATTGCGTCCGCCTTCTGCCGCTTCGCAATCTGAATTATCGTCTCTATATCGAGATAGGCTTTGAGGGGGTCTCTCTTCTCAGGGAGGGCGTAGGTTTCGTCCGCCTTATAACGGTGGAGAGCACCCTTATCCTCTTTGGAGTAGATTCCGATAGTGCGAATCCCCAATTCGGTACAGGCGCGAAAAACGCGAATCGCGATTTCACTGCGGTTGGCGATAAGAATACGTTGAAACGAGCGGTAAGGCATCCAGTTCTCTTCCTCTTTGAAACAGTTATGCCCTTAATAATACCCTTGAAACGGGGGATGGAGACCTATCAGAAGAGGTGCAGTGCGGAATTTATTGGAGGTTAGGATTTGTGTTCAAAAGTATCGCCAACTCTTCAGAGCAGATAGGGGTAAGGTGGAGTCGCGCATTTTATGATGGGAGGCAAGCACTTTATCTTTCTGTCAAGTTTCTCATTCTATCCATGGATTTCCCTTGCTCCCTTAGTAGAACCTGGTGCTTTTTATTTATGAGAGCGGACTTTTCTTCTTGAATAGCCAATTTACGAGCGGACGTTGTCTCCGGTAGACTAGCCTCTTCATCCAAAGCACTGATAAGTTGGTCGATGTTTTGGAAAAGCTGATTACGGTTGTATCGGTATAAATACGATCGAAAAAGGAGAGTGCAGGAAGTAGAGACAGCGGGAACCATTAGCAGGAGTATTTGTTTATAGGAAGCGTTTGTGCAGAACAGTTCGATGAGGGAAACGAGGAATGTCCCTAGGCTAGCGGAAGCGATATACGCGTCTCCGCTGGAAGGAGCAGAAGGGGTTGGGCTTGAAGGCACTACTGTCACGAGGCTAATCCTTGTCCCTACGCAATATGATATCTGTCAACTTGCGTCGCCCTTCTGGAGATCTCAGCAATGTGTCTATGGAGCGTTTGTAGTGTATCGCTCTCAGAATTAACCTATATAACGAAACCGCCAACGTCGCCGCAGTGGCAACGGTAATGAAATTTAGTAGGCTTTCCATGCTTCGCCCCCTCGCTCTCTCAAAAGGTTTACTTTCGCGATGCGGCGAACACATCAAGCATTCACCGCTACGCGAAAGTAGTGTTTTCAAGCAGATTGACGGCTCTTGAAAACCTGTTTCTGGGACACTCTTTAGAAAAGAGATGAAACACAGACACTGTATACTGAACCCCTCCAAGTATGCAATAGGAATATACAGCATCAGACAATCGACGCAACCTATGCACCGAAAAGCCTACCAAGCCTGCACCAAAAGCCTACCGCGCCAGATTATCTGTATGCTTATAGTTGCCTACTTTAAAATTAACTGGTTGCAAAGCTGAGTCTATTGCGACTTGCAAAGAATGGAGTTCCGGGATATAATCTAAATATCGGCAATGCTTATGGCTGGCGCTGTTTGACGGCGGCGTCTGGGACACACTTTTCGACTATTCGCCGGTGGTAGTTGAGGAAAGGAGAAATCAGATGAAACATCGCACTATACACATGATAACCGAAATAGCCCTTGAGCTAGCGGTCAAGCAACCCGCTCTGAAGGTTGCATTCTGTGTGGTTGTTTGCGCTTGGCTGTGGCATAGCAAGCGTAGATAGCGACACATGAAACAGGAGAGGGAGCCGATGCTGTCTCCCTCCTTGATATACTAACAAAACTGCGTGGTTTTAGTTCGCATTTGTGCAAGGACGACAAGAGGAAATAGAGGAGAGATTGGATGCAGACAAGAGACTCCAACGGCGAAGATGGAAAAAAAATAGTGCTTATAGGCTTGGCGGGACAAGTTGTTCGAGAGCGGCGCGAAGCACTCGGATTAAGTCGGGATGCCATAATTCAAAAAATTGAGGCGTTAACCGGAGAGAGACTGGATAAGGCGACCCTCTATCGTTTGGAAAAGGGAACCTTTCAACCACGAGAAAGCACTCTCGCGCTCATTGAGAAGGGGCTTGACCTTCCGGAAGGTCTGCTCTCTGCGCTATCCCTCCCACTCTACGAAATGCCCGACTGGGTATTGAAACACGAAATGTGGGGCTTCAACAAGCTGTTCGGGGACAAGCAGTACGGCTGGCATACCTTTCCCTGCCTCATTGCTCAGTTGGCGATAGACCTCATGAGGCATAACGATAAGGAGCAAATATATCTTAGCGCAACAAAAATATACGACTTGGCGGCACTCATCCGGGCGGAGATAGAACTGCCTCCGCCAACACCTATCGAAAAACCTGAAGAGCCAGTCGTTTATCCTGAGATATTCGATGGCACCTCAAAGAGGGAGCTTGAAGATGACGAAATTCTAATGGGCATAGGAACTCTCCGGGGCTACATCAAGGGAGAGATTGACGAAGAGAAGAAGCAGGTCGCTAAATCTCTTCTCAAAAAACTGTCTACTGAGTACCAACGCCGCCTGTCTGAAGACATGGCGGAATAGATGAAAGGAGCGAAGCTATGTGCAAAAAAAGAGAACAACAGGTTATTGACCTCGTAGTGAAGGACAGAGCGCAGGTAGCCTTTGAGGTCAAAGAGTTTTCCACTTACGGCGGGCTACGGCTACGCTCATACCTTATCCCCTCCAATGACTTAGCCTCCTCTCCAAACTGGAGCCGTAGTATTCCCATTTATATTGGTCAGCATCAAGTTGCCGAGTGGGCTTCTGACACGCCTTTAGAACCCATGCCAGAACCAGACACTTGGGGTAAACCGTGGGAAGCGTTGAGTGTGCCTCAGAGAAGGTATAAAGCGTTTCAGTATATGACGGAGAGCGTTATTGAAAAGGCGTTAAGGGACTATCTGAAGAAAGAGACTGCCGATATACACGGGCAAGTAGAGGAGGCTTTACGGAGAGAAAAAGGCTACGCCCAGCAGATGGCGGCTATTCTGGACATCATACATGGATACATCCCCCACTGTTTTGGAGAGATATGGGAGGTGGTTAGAGGGAGTAGCAAGATATACTTGGTTGCGAGGCGAGAGGGAGAAGAAGCCGCTACCCAAGGCGAATTCGCTGAAGCACGTAACACACTGCTTCTAGGGGATGGCTTTGTGGGATGGACGGCTCAACATCGCACAATTTGCAACGTACCTAACGTGAAAGACCCAACCTGCTTCCCTCCGGAAGCCAACTACAAAGAGTGTTGTGACAAGACAAACTCTGAGATTGTCATACCTATCTTCTCTGCTCAAAACAGCGGTAATGTCCTTTTGGTAAACCTGGAGGCGGAAGAAGTAGAGGGATTTGATGAGGCGGATATCCAACTCCTAGTATCCCTTTCGGATATTATCAGTAGAGTTCTGATAGAGCGGCAGTCGCACAAGGAGAACGGCTACAAGGAGGCAGAAAAGAGGCTGACCACTCTTCTGAACACGCCTAAAAGCGATATCCCAACACTTTCCAGAATCCTTGCAGAACACCTGCCCGCTATTCTTCCGGAGGCGAAATACGTTGAGGTGGTGCTGTATGACAAACCGGATGCCATTTTCGAGCAGGGAGCGCTGTGGCTTTCGGGCAATTCGCACAACAACCTAGAAAATGGACAGGGCGAATGGCGCTCCTACCTATTTCCAGACGAGCGCTATGTCGCACTAGAGCTAAGCCCTGCAAGGGAGGTGTTGGAACGGAAGGAGCCGATGCGCTTACAGCTTGATGGCGACAATTTCCCCGCCTCGTCTCTATTCATCGTTCCAGTGCCGCATCCCAATATGCCAGAGGCGGTGCTGGGTTGCATCGCTGTATATAGCAGTGATGAGTACGCTTTCGCTGGAAGTAATAGAGAGACTCTACAGAGGTTGGCGGGGCATTTTGCAGATGCAGTTATGCGCCGTCAAGTGGAGCGTATGCAAATCGCGTTCAATTTCCTAAATGAGGTAGATGTCTCTAAAAACCTGAACGCGGTAGCCCAAAGAGCATGCGCCGCCATACATGGCAAGGGATGTTCGATTTTTCGTAAAGTAGGAGAGGAACTGGTCTTGGTAGGAACGACGGGGATTGTCGGCTCCCCCCAAAACAGTACTGTGCGTTATAGGATGGGAGAAGGCATGACAGGCGGGGTCGCGGAGAAGGGACACACGTTTCGCGCTCATAAAAAAGCGAGTCTAAATGGCTCCTCTGAGATAACGATGCTTCACAAATACAATGAGAATATTGGCGACAATGGCGTAAGTTGTGAACATTACGGCTGGATTGGGGTTCCTGTAAAGTACGGGGGTAAGGTATTAGGCATCATACGCATCTACGCTAAAGAAAAAGGTGCGCCCTTTACCTTCTTTGACCAGGAGGCTTTGGAAGCCTTTGCAGAGAGGCTTGGGGTGCTTTGGAACAAGAATCCTGAACAAGAGAGACGCCTCGATAGTCTTATTGACTTAACCAAGCTGTTTTCTGCAACACCGCAAGACAAAGACTATACTCTACGGCAAGCGGTCCGCCTCGTAATGAGTGCTGTAAACGCCGATGTGGGCATGATACTCTTTAAGGAGAGCCAACAGGATCTGTTACGATTCAGTATATATGAGGTGAGAGGAGGAGATAAAACTTGGGAGGCGCGAGCAGGGTCGCAGACAAGACCTACAAATGCAAACTCTCATGTCGGGAGGGTCTTTGTTAATCAAAGTTTCGCCTATATTCCTGATATGAGGGTACCTGGCGTTATCGCAAAGCCTATTCACAACAGGTCAATAGCGAGTATCACGGTTCCTCTGACAGGTCCCGTAACCCAGTTCGGGGTTCTTGCGTGCGACAGTTTCACCGAGGATGGTTTTACACAGGCGGATGTAGAGGCTTTTCAGGGGTTTGGCAGACTGATAGGAGTGTTACTCGAACTAGAGCAAGCAGAAAAAGAAAAAGAGGCTGCTCTTGCGGAGTTGACGCATCAACTGGTATCTCATCTGAGCGCCTTACGTAGCAACTGCTTACGCCTCAATCGGAATATGCCGATAGAGAGGATTGATGCCGTCCGTGAGACGCTAAACGCGACGTGCGAACTGATGTCCATGACTATTTTCAATGTCCGAAACCTCAAGTCGTTACTCAACAACAGTGAGTTAACTGTTGCCCCAACGCGAGAACTCCTCTTTCCATTTCTGAAACGCGGCGCCTCTCTCTTTCAGTATTTGGCGAAAGACAAGCGTATCGAGATTCGCGTAGAGGAGAGCATTCAGGAAGATGGTACCAATGAGATAGTACACGCATACTTCGAACCAGAGCACTTCGCGCACGCCTACTACAACCTTGTGGACAACGCAGTGAAATACTCTGCAACAGATAGCGTTATTACGATTTCCGTAGACAACTCTGATAACCACTACTGTACGATATGCGTATCGAACAGGGGAGTTCCTATTGAGGCAGATGAGCTAAAGAAAGTTTTCGAGAAAGGCTATCGAGCGGTACGCGCCCGAACGACGAGTATCACAGGAACCGGATTAGGTCTTGCCTTAGCGCGTAAAATCGTGTTACTTCATAAGGGAGATATCTGGGCGACATCCGATAAGAGAAGCGACGGAACTGCGGATATACGCTTCTACATCAAAATACCGAAAACCGTTAGCGCAGACGCGCCCGTAGTCGAGTTGCTAAAGAAAGGGGCGAACAAGCGATGAAAACAGTTCTGTTTATTGACGATAGAACGTCCGTGATAGAGCCTCTTAAAGAGGCTTTGGAGGACGATGGCTTTGCGGCTCTAACCGCAATTACAGCGCAAGAAGGGCAGGAAACCTTACGAAAGTGCATAGAGGAGGGAAAGCCTGTAACGCTTGTTGTGCTGGATGTCGGGTTTCCCGCCATGTCCATACAGGAGATGCTTAGACATGAGAATGGGGCGGTAGCGGTGCGTAATGCCCCTGCCGCCGACCTGTGGCAGGGCGCGACGCTCTACCCGCAACTTAGGAAGGAGTTTCCTGAGCTGAAAATCATCATCTACTCCGTACGCGGGGAAGAGGAGGTACGCACCCTCTTCCCTAACACCGACTTCGACTGCACATTTTTGCGAAAGGGAAAGGACGACCCGCTAGAGATCTACCGCACCATCAAACAGCATTTGAAGTAAGAACACTATAGAGGTTGGCGCATTCGGAGTAGC
>JAPLCR010000363.1 GCA_026392135.1 Armatimonadota bacterium | reverse complement strand
GTAACCCACGAGCCGAGGCTAGGGCTACCGCTCAGAATTTTGCCAGTGTTCATCTGTATCATGGCGGAGCCGTGTACGGGCGCATCTGAGTAACAGGAGTGAATAAAGGCGATATCGTCTACACACGATCCAACGTTTGGGAAGAGGTCGGAGACGTGCTTGCCGCACTTTCCATAGGGTTTGAACTTCCAACGCGGCTCCATCAGCTTCAGCGCACGTGGCTTATTGCCTTCGCGGAAACTTCGCACGGTGACGGTCTGCCCATCCCGCCCGACAAGATGGGGCTTATAGTCGAAAGTATCTAGTTGACTGGGCCCCCCGTACATAAAGAGAAAGATGACGCTCTTCGCTTTGGCGGGAAACATGGGAGGCTTGGGTAGAAGTGGGTTTGCCTTCACCGTATCTGCGTGCGCCTTCTCCTCAAAAAAACCATCTGAAGAGAGTAGGCTCGTCAGGGCAAGCCCTGTGAAGCCTGCTCCGGTCTCCCATAATAGTTCACGTCGTGTTTTACCGCATAGTCCGCTCATATTCGTCCCTTTTTAATCTAGATAGATAAACTCATCGAGGTTCAGTGCCATAAGAGCGAGGTATACCTGTGCCTGCTCCGGCTTCACTCCTCTGCGGAGAAGCCGCTCCGCCAAACGAAGGCACTCTACAACCTCATTGTTGGTGGGGTTACGTTGTAGTACAAGGGTGAGTAGCCTTCGTGCAAAGACTTTGGTCTCTTGCCCTGCCTCTTTTCTCACTCGTTCTGCCAAAAGCCCCGCCTGTTTATTGATCAAAGCACCGTTCATGAGTCCTAATGCCTGTGTGGACTGTGTGGAGGAGAAACGCGCCGAACTAGAGCGGTCTGTCTCTGGCAAATCAAACGCGGCAAACAGAGGATAAGTGAGTGACCGCTTGACGTGAATATAGATACTGCGCCTGTTCACGTCTTCGGGGCGCATCTTATCGGTGTGCCAGTCGGCTCCGGGTACGGACTGCCCTGCAAGAATGTCTTTCGCGATTTCAGGATAGACGGGCGTTCCGTACATGGCAAGGTTGAGATTCCCACTCACGGCAAGCACACTATCCCGAATCTCCTCTGCCGTCAGGCGGCGCATATCAAACCGCCACAGCGTCTCGTTTTGTGGATCTACCGAAAGCCCCTTTGGGTTTGCCCGCGAAGACTGCTTGTAGGTGTTGCTATTCATTATCACTCGATGCAGGTTTTTGAAACTCCATCTCTGTTTGATGAACTCCTCCGCAAGCCAGTCTAATAGTTCAGGGTGCGTTGGGCGTGCCCCTTGCAACCCGAAGTCGTTTGGTGTGCGAACGATGCCCCGCCCAAAGTGGTGTTGCCAGATACGATTTACAATGACCCGTGCCGTAAGCGGATTGTTGGGCGATGCTATCCAGTTTGCAAGGAGGGTGCGCCGTCCCGCAGTATTTGTGTTGGAGGGAGGTTCGGGCACTAACGCCTCTCCGCCGCCAGCACAGATGGGGAATGCAGGGGTCACCTTTTCGCCGGGAGTGGTGGGATTACCGCGTAGCAAAACAAAAGTGTCCGGGGCTTTTTTGCCCGCCTCTGTTACGCAGAGAGCCATTTCAATGGGTAGGGTCTGCTTCGCGAGTTCTACCTTTTCGGTGAGTAGTTGCGCGTACTGAGTCGCCTTCTCTTGATTTAGTAGGAGAGGAAGCTCTGCGTTCACTAGTGTTGGGAGCCCCATCGCCCCACAACTCTCTAGTGTGGAGAGTGGGCGGCGCGGGAAGCCTGTGCCACCCCATGCCACGCTCAGACCAAAGGGACCGCCTGCCTGAAAATACTCTACTCTTATGGGAGTGCGCCCTGCTTTGAGGTGAACCTTTACGCTTTTTTCGTTACCTTGTCCGCCATCGGTATTTTTTTCTATAACGGCACGCCCATCAACAAGGAGGCGCGAACCGTCATCGGTGTCTATAAAGAGGGTGTATTCACCCTCCTGCGGAGCGTTGAGCATTGCCTCGAAGACGAAGGCGAAGTTCTCATCGCGTTTGCGTGGGCGAATATCGAGGAGTGCTGGGTTCAGGTTTCCGCTTGCGACGGGCTTTAGCTTATCGAAGTCAGGAATTTTTTGCCACGTGCCCTCATAGTAGCGGTATTGCAGGTCGGTAAGATCGTTCGGATTGATAATTTTCGGGCGGAGTTTGCTGTGTAGTGCCTCTATTTCGGTTATCTGCGCCTTATTAGTGCCGCGCTTTGCCTCTAATTCCGCCGACTTCGTTTCGTACTCTCTCTTTTTTTCTGGTGTCTCAAAGTACATTGCCTCATCGGTGGGGCCTCCATTTTTGAATCGGTTGATGTTGTGAAAGAAGGAGACGAAGCGGTAGTAGTCTTTTTGAGGTATGGGGTCAAGTTTGTGGTCGTGGCACCGCGCACAGTCTAGAGTGAGTCCCAAGAACGCCTGCCCTGTTGTTGCAACGAGGTCATCAAGGTCATCGTAGGTCGCTTGAACGACATCAGCGGGCTCATCGTCCCAAATTCCTAAGCGGTAGTAGGCGGTTGCTACGAGTGCGTCGCCGCTCGCATCTGGCATCTCGTCTCCTGCAAGCTGCTCCTTGACGAACTGGTTGAAGGGTTTATCCTCGTTGAAGGCGCGAATCACATAGTCGCGGTATTTGTAGATGTTGGGCTTGGGGTTGTCGCGCTCATACGAGTTGGTTTCGGCATAGCGTACGAGGTCGAGCCAGTGCCGCCCCCATTTTTCTCCGTAGCGCGGTGAAGCGAGGAGCCTATCTACGAGGGTTGCGTAGGCGTTGGGCGCGAGGTCTTTCTCGAATGCGACCACCTCTTCGGGTGAGGGAGGTAGCCCTGTTAGGTCGTAGGTCACACGGCGAATAAGCTCGCGTCGTGAGGCTGTAGGGGAGGGCTTTAGACCCTTTATGGTAAGGCGTTGAAGAATAAAGGCATCTAGGGGGCTTTTGCTCCACTGTGAACGAGCAGCAACAGGCATCGCAGAACGTTTGCGCGGCAGAAAAGACCAGTGCTTCTTACCTAGCTCCATCAGGTTTGGCGCGGCGATAGCCTTTCCGCTTGACCAGATGGCTCCTTCGCCTACCCACTGCTCTAGTGCTAAAATTTTCTCTTTGGGGAGGGCTGTACCCAGAGGCATTCGGGGCTTGCCACCCTCTCCCTTCACGCGCCGTACTACCTCTTTCGCTTTATCGAGCGGTAGAGGCACATCCAGCCGTAATCCCCCCTGCGGACTCTCCTTACCGTGACAGCTGATGCAGGAAGAGAGGAGAAGAGGGCGAATTTTGCTCTCAAACAGCGTATTTGTGGGCGTAGCCAGGGGCGCGGGCTTTTTCTGCCCGATGGTCGCCAGTGCGAGTAGGAGCGTAGGCAGAGCCACACCGCCCGTCACGACCCAGCGAGTTAAATTGCGTTGTATCAAACTTGTGGTCAAAACATCTCCCTCTTAGGATGTACTGTATATAGTAGGAGTGATTCGTTATAAGAAGGTGACAGCTTTTGTGCTTGTACCCGCTAATTTCCACGCTCGGTTTTTACTAAACGGCACTTTTGTTTTTACCTTCAGTAGTTAAAACCGTAGAGAGGTCTTTGGTGTTGAGAGTAACACTTCGCAAGAGGGGGGCTTCCGTCTAACTACAGTGTGGTTCTGTTTACAATCCGAGTGTCTGACCACCATCTACAACAAGAGTCTGCCCCGTAATATAGCTTGCACTCTCTGAGGAGAGATAAGCGACCATACTCCCTAACTCTTCAGGTGACCCTAGCCGTCTTAGCGGGATTCTCGACTCCATCTGGCTTTTCGCCTCTTCGACGGAGATACCTGCGTTGTTTGCGCGAATGTTGAGCAGATGCGTGATACGGTCGGTGGCAAAACTTCCGGGCGCGACATTATTGACGGTGATGCCATACTCGGCAAACTCTTGAGAGAGGGTCTTAAGTAGTCCGATAACCCCTGCGCGTATGGTATTCGAGAGGAGTAAGCCCGCTATCGGCTGTTTTGCGCTGGTGGAGGTTATCACGATAATCCTGCCCCATCCTTGTGCCTTCATGTTTGGCAGCACAGCGCGAACGAGGTGTATTGTTGAGCGGAGAGTGCTGTCTAGTGCGATTTCCCACTTGGAATCGTCTAGTGTCTCAAAGGTTCCGGCGGGAGGTCCTCCGCTATTCGGCACGAGGATATGAACTGTTCCAAAGTGCGTAGTCGTCTCTTGAACCACACGGTCGAGGTCTTCGGGTTTGGTCACATCTGCAACAAGCGGCAACACCTCCGCGCCTGTCTCTTCTCGAATACGCTGTGCCGCCGCCTCTATTGCCTCTTTCGTGCGCGAACATATCGCGATTTTTGCGCCCTCTCTTGCCAAACAGAGCGCACTTGCATAGCCCAAGCCTTTGCTTGCAGCACAGACAAGAGCCACCTTCCCCTCTATTCCTAAATCCATAACCTGCTCCTTCTTTTCGATTCAAATCGGTAACTACTCAGACTCGCTAGCGACCCCATTTCGCTAAAAGTTTCCTGAAAACCGCCATTTTCCCGAACGAGAAAGTGGCATAAAACAAGAAACTTTTGTCCCTAATCCCAATAGTTTCTTAAAAACAGCCATTTTCCCGAATGGGGAACCATGCGTTTTCAGGAAACTACGTCGAAGAGGGAAGCGTGAGTAGTTACTCAAATCGATAGATATTCCCTATAGTGTAACACGTATCGCAAAAAATGCTTTCCTAATTTGAAAAGTTGGGAACTTGCTGAGGGGTTCTATCTGTTCATTCTTGAGTATAGGGGGAAAACTGTCTCTCCCCCTGCTTTCCCTTACCTGCGGCGACCCTGTTCGCAGGGAGAGGCGCATTTGAATTCCATTTCGCTTGGAGGGTAACCAGAAATGAAACAGTCTCACCGGTTTGGCTTCACGCTTATAGAACTGCTTGTTGTTATAGCAATAATAGCAATTCTTGCCGCAATTCTCTTCCCTGTTTTCGCTCAAGCGCGTGAGAAGGCGCGTCAGGCGAACTGTCTTTCCAACAATAAACAGTGGTCTTCCGCCACTATGATGTACATTCAGGACTACGACGAGACGTACCCGCTCTCTATGGGCAGGCGCAACGACGGCTCGTGGGCAGTAGACGGCGATGGGGCTCCGTTCGTTGCCGATACTCCTGCCAATGCCAGAACGAATAGTGCCTCTTATGTCGCTTCGCGTCAGGTTGCATGGGGTAATGCCGTTCAGCCCTACGTAAAGAACTATCAGATGTTTCAGTGTACCTCCGGTAGTACGTTCGATGACCTTGGCTGGACTGCTTGGATAGCCTCCCCAGTCAATACCAGCTACACCTACAACGGGCTACTTCAATCGTACCCTCTTGCGGGGGTGGTGCTTCCTGCCGAGCTTCCTATGCTCACTGAGGGTTATGGGCGCGGCGGGTTGAAAGGGTGGCAAGCCCCGAACCCCTTCCTCTTCTGCCCAGAAAATGCGGCTTGCTCCTATAAGCCCTCCCCCGGAAATGGGGTCTGCGTGCCGGGCAATGGCGGTACTAGCGGATGGTTTGGCTTTGTAGGTACGGCGGAGGTACACGGGCAGGGCATGAACTACGCCTACGCAGATGGTCATGTCAAGCAGAAGACGCTCTCCACAAAGACCGTCGCACCGGGCACAACAGACCCCTATACTCAGCCTTATGCGGAGTACGACAAGAGTCAGTTCCCTACAAATTCGTGGTGGGATGGCTGTCAGCAGGTCTTCTTCGCTCCTGACTGGGATAGACGTAATTAGAGGAAAGGAGTTACTATGCAGAAGAGTATCCACAAACAGCGTCTGCTGTTCGCCGCGTTTACCCTGCTTGTGTTTTCATTAGTTGGGTGCAGCCGCTCTAGCGCAGAGAGCGATAAGCCGGGGGACACTGCCCCTACCAGCTCTCGTGCTACGGCGAATAATAGCGGCGCGATGAAGCGTAAAGTACCGCCGCCTCCCAGTGAAGATAGGTAGGCATTAGTGCGAAAAGAGGCTGAGCCAGATCGTTCTGGCTCAGCCCCTTTTGTGTTGTGGTGTAGGGACTCATGTCTCCCTACTTAGGGGGGGCACTGGGGTATGTATTGGGAGGGTTTGAGATATGGGAGGCTTATCTGTACCCGTCCCTCATCCTGTCCTGCGGACATCCTTCTCCCGATTCGGGAGAAAGGCTTGACCTATAGGCGGTGTTGTATAGCGATTTGGTTCTTTGAGTACAAAAATCGTACATACCCCAATGAGCCTACTTAGGGGGGGCACTGAGTATAAATGGGTCGGCGTAGATGTCGGGTAGATTGGCTCCTGCGAGGAAGGCATTGCGCTTTGTACTCTTTACCATTTCAGGGTGACCGCATAGGTAGACCTGCCAACCAGATAGATTTTTGTGTTGTGCGAGGGCGATTTTGTCTGCACGCCCTTGCTGATGATGCGCTTCTGCCCCATCGTCTACACAGGGGTAGTAGCGGAACTGCGGGTAGTCTCTCGCAAGAGCGTGCAGTTCGGCTTCTAAGTAGAGTCCCTCTGGCTTCCAACTGCCATGATAGAGGTGTATCTCCCCCTTATGCCCTGCGTACAGTGCAGAGCGGACGATCCCCCATAAGGGAGCCAACCCCGAACCGGTTCCTATAAGCAGAATGTTGCGCGTGGTGTTGCCCTGTAGGTAGAAGCAGTCTCCCTTCGCGCCGCTCAGCTCTACGTAGTCTCCCTCACCTACCTCTTTATGAATCCACGTCGTCATACTTCCATTGGGCAGTAGGCGGACATGAAGTTCAATCAGCGGGTCGAGGGTGGGGACGCTAGCAATAGAGTAGCTCCGTATCAGCCCATTAGGACGGTGTATCTGTACAAACTGCCCAGCACGATAGGTAAACGCTCCACAGGGTAGTAGCCGTAAACGTAAAATATCGGCGTTCAAATACTCTTTATAGATAACCCTTGCCCTCACCTTTTGCACCACAGAATCGTCGGGTAGACACAGTGTGAGGCTCTCTGTAGGCTTGCACATACACGCAAGAAAGTAGCCTTGTGCGACGAGAGTCTCTTTAAGCCCTTGCTGTGCTGTACGGGGAGGATTACCCTCTGTTGCGTGCATGAGGCAGGTTTGGCAAACGCCATTTCGGCAGGAGCTGGGTACTTCCAGCCCCTGCCGATTTAGCGCGTCCAGTACCGTTTCGTCAGGAGTACACTCCACTGTACACTCCTGAAAAGTAAGGGTCGGCATGGGCATCTTCCTTAGCGGTTTAGCACGTCGTTACGGGTGGTCTCCGCGAGAGCGGCAACCTCAGCGATGTCGGATTCAGGTATGCCTAGTTCGCGTAGGGTATTGCCTAGATTTTCGACAACCGCGTCGAAGTGCGAATCGTTCAGCCCATTATCGACGAGGCGGGCGTGTGCATTTCGCATATCCAGCCCTGTGTAGTTATTGGGTCCCCCGAAAACATAGGTGAGGAAAGCCTTCTGTTTGGCGGCTTGCCGCTCCATATCCACACCCTCAAAAAAGTAGTTGATGCGGTCATCAACGAGAACTTTTCGATAGAAGTTGTTCACGGCAAGGTCGACAGCGGCGGCTCCGCCCAGTCGGTCATACAGATTTGTGGTGACACCAGTTTCAGACATCTCTGGTCTCCTTATCCCATTTATTAAAAAGAGTGATGCAGTTTGCTACATCCATTGGAAGTATAGTTCAAACAAACAAAGATTGTCAAGACATAAAGATAATTTTATCCTTATATTTCTTGTTTGCCGATTGTGCGAGTCCTTTTTGAGTCTATTTATGTTAAAAGCCCCATTCGACGGTATACTCAACCACTAAGGGACTTACTCTGGAATAAGTCTTCCAGTTGAAAACCAGAAGCCCTCACCCCCGTCCCCTCTCCCAATT
>JAPLCR010000572.1:7297-17320 GCA_026392135.1 Armatimonadota bacterium | reverse complement strand
AACGAAGGCGGGATGGGATGACAAATATCTTCGGAAAGTTATTGAGAGCTGTTCACATATTTAGATGCGTTTGCCCTGCATCTACGAGAACCGCTTCAGAACCCATTTGGATGGAAACTCTTCCAGTTCTCTTCGTCGTCTTGAGTCCAGTTCTGTTTGGGCGTAAGTTTCCATTCTGGGGGTAGCCCTTTGGGAACCTCTCGCCACTTTGCTTCAAGTATTTGTTTTTTTGTGATACCTTTTGCGCCAGTGAGGTCAGCGGAACTGAGGTGAGCGCCCTTGAGGTTAGCGGAACTGAGGTCAGCGTCATTGAGGTCAGCGGAACTGAGGTCAGCGTCATTGAGGTCAGCGCCAGTGAGGTCAGCGGAACTGAGGTAAGCGGCATTGAGGTCAGCGCCAGTGAGGTCAGCGGAACTGAGGTAAGCGGCATTGAGGTCAGCGTCAGTGAGGTTAGCGTCAGTGAGGTGAGCGCCATTGAGGTAAGCGGCATTGAGGTAAGCGGCATTGAGGTAAGCGCCATTGAGGTAAGCGCCATCGAGGTGAGCGCCATTGAGGTGAGCGGCATTGAGGTGAGCGCCATTGAGGTTAGCGCGAATGAGGTTAGCGTCAGTGAGGTGAGCGTCAGTGAGGTGAGCGCCATTGAGGTAAGCGGCATTGAGGTAAGCGCCAGTGAGGTAAGCGCCATTGAGGTAAGCGCCATTGAGGTAAGCGCCATCGAGGTGAGCGCCATTGAGGTGAGCGTCATTGAGGTTAGCGCGAATGAGGTTAGCGCCATTGAGGTCAGCGCGATTGAGGTTAGCGCCAGTGAGGTTAGCGCGAATGAGGTTAGCGCCATTGAGGTAAGCGCGATTGAGGTTAGCGCGAATGAGGTTAGCGCCTATTAAGTTGGCGTGCCACAGTGAGGCTTGCTCGAAATCGACAGGCTTGACATAGTTCACCTCGCCTTCCATGCCCAGAGAACCACCCCTTAGCCCGATAAGATTCGCCTCCTGTAGTTGCGCCCTACGCATATCGGCTCCCGCTACGTTCGCCCCTACTAGAAAAGCCCTCTCCGCATCCAGATAGCGCAGTTTCGCGTTACGTAAATCCGCTCGTTTCACCCTACCGAGATAGTTTTGTAGAAGTATGTCCTGTTGTGCCTTCACTTTTTCAATCTCTATGCTCAGTTTACTCCGCTTCGTTTCGTACTCTTTCGACGCTGGCGCTATCTCGTAGAGTTTTGCGGCTAGGCTCTTAACTTCCTCTGTCTTTATGGCATACTGCTTCAAAAAGTCGGCTTCCTGTTGCTCCCAGTCCCAGATACTGTTGGCAATGGTCGCAGAGACCGGAGGCGTAAGTTTCGTAGATACCTCCATGCCTTTCAGATTAGGGAAGGCGGAGTACCCTATCACCTCCAACGGGCGCGTGAGTTGCCTTGCCCACACACGCACATCATACGTGGGTATCTGTTTATGCCCTTCCAAACGATTTTCAGAATAGAGAGGGACTCCATCCACCAGCCCATAGGTAAGTTTATCTATGGCAAAGAAGAGGACGGCAAGGTAAGCAAGTAGCGTAGCGACCTCTCTCCGCGAGCTTACCCTGCGCTTTTTCGCGGGCGGGGCGGGGCTAACGACAGTTTCTGGTCTTTTTGAGTGTTTCAAGCCCCTTATCGTTGCGGTATAGGTTGTAATCCCCCAAGTGAGGCAGAGTGTGAGCAGTATTTCGAGTGTGTAGAGTTGCCCGCTATTACGAGTTTTGACCATGTTCAGCCCGAAGTAGACGATGGTAAGCGGAGTCGCCGCCCATGTAAGCAGTATCAGAAGCGTGTTCTGCACAAACGCAAAGACACGAGAACCCGTCTCCATCTTCTGGTAGTGCGGAGAGCGCCTGCTGACCAGAAACGTGACGAACCACGGATAGACGCGCTCGTGAACTTTTCGCTTATCAGGAAATAGCATGGGGAGTCGCGCCAACTCCTCCCACAGGCGTTGAAGTTCTAGCAGGTAGTAGATGTAGCCGCCCGTAAGAATAAGCGGAGTGATGAGGCAGAAGTTGACTATCGAGATAGAGATATTCAAGACGGGCAGAACCGCGTCGGCGCTATTCGTGATAAGTTTAAGGTCGAGGCTCTTGGTTGAGAAGAGCGTTAGAAGCGAGTACGCGTCCGCACCCAACAGAACAAGGAAGAACTTCCCCGTATCCTTGATGCGGTCGTCCACACGGCTCACGAAACTATCAAGCGGAAGCGCGGCGGGTAGGTTCGCGCCGCTCAGGTTCGCGCCCGCCAGCATATCCACGCTGAGGTTCGTCACCTTTGAGAGGTCGGAGAAGGAGAGGTCTGCATCGTGAAAGTTCGCGTCGCGGCAGTCGGTAGTTCCGAAGTCGAGTTCGGAGAGGCTACGTTCAATTGCAGGCAGGGCGGATAAGTCCAGAGAGTCAATCTCTTTGGACTTCGCAGGGTCGAACCTATTCCGTAGTATAGTCTTGTCCGCCATAAAGCCCTCCTTGCCTTTCAAAAATTACTAGCGTACCACATCCATTGCCGAGCGAATCACGGGGAGAAGTGAGCGAAGCGAGTCGGGTGCGGGTGCGGGTGCTTTCGTCGCCTTCTCTATCCACTGCCAGAAATTGAACTCTTCGATATAGCTCAAATCGAATATCATCCAGCCCTGCCCCTGCCGGCTCGCCGCCTCCAACGCTTTGACCATCGCCTCTGGGTTATACCGATAGTCGGGAACGAAGATGCCCCCGTAGGTAAAAGCGGCGTTTGCAATCGCGGTATTGCCCAGCTCCGTCAAGCCCTCTACAGAGGCGTTTGCGCTCTTGCCCTGCCGCCGCGCCTCCTCCTTGTTTGGAACGGGATGATAGCTCCCCAGCGCTATCCAGTCGAAGAACTCGGCGTACCCCGTTTTGGGATACTCCTCCGTAAACCAGCTATAGCGCATGCCGGCTGCTGCTGCTGCTTGTAGATAGTCTTTTCGCTTCCCCAGTTCACGCCTACCTCGTAGTAGGAGGGATACCACGCTCCGACATAGGTTCCGAGCGTTATGTTCGGCTTGAGGCTACGCACATTTCGCGCTAACTCTCCCACAAAGTCGTGGATTACGGTGGCGCGAAACTCTAGCCACATCTTGAAAAGGGGACCCTGAATAATTTTTTTGCCCGGTTGGGGGGAGAACGAAAAAATATCTTGGGGCCAGCGGTTGACGGGCTTGCCTAGCCAACGCGAAAATGCCTGCCGCGAGAGGTCGCTGAAGTCGTTGTAGATATTGCTATATCTGCACCTATCTAGCACAATGCCGTCCACCTCATAGTTCGTCACAATCTCACGCACTAAGTCAATCTGATGTTTACGCGCCTCTGGGTGAAGCGGGTTGACAAAACAGGCTATCTTCTCGCTTCGGGCTTCCGCAATGGGTAAGAACTCTGTTTTCAGGTCGAATGTGACAAACGAGCCTGGCGCGACATTGTTCGTTATCCACTCCTTATCCGCCTCCATTTTTGCAACAAGCATACGCCCGTCTTCAGGAGCTGCCAGAGGCTCCTCACCAATCAGCGAGCCGTCAATGATCCCCTCCACGCGGTTTGTCGAGTCTATTGTGATATGGAGTTGCTTACCGAAAGGTAGCCCTGTGAGCTTTGTGTCCTCCGCGTCCGGGCGGTCTAAGCCGATACGCTCAATCTCCGTATTCGATTTTACACCGTCGTCTGTAAGAAGGAGAGGCTTGTCGGGGTTGTCCGGCTCTTTAGGAACGCGAAAGGTGAGGCGCTTTCCGTTGCTTGCCGTCATACCGCGATTGATAGCGTAGACCACGCTCTGCCACTCCGGCTTTTCGTAGGCAAGCCCAACGCTGTAGTACTTATGTCCTTCACCGAGAATGTTCAGGGAGGCGTGAACACGAAGCCCCGCCTTATGCCCCTCCTCAATGAAGCCTTGCAAGATGTCAATATCGGGGATTGGTCGCCCTTGCCAGGACGTAAGGCGCGGCGCAACTTTGCTCGGAAAGACGACATAGCCCACGAGAGGCTTTACATCTACCACCAGAGTATTAACGTGGGCATTTTTGCATTTCTGAACGATTTCGGCAATACCTTCGCGGGTCGTAGTGAAGGGAACCAGTTCGTCACGCCCGTTGACTTTGCGCTTACGCCAGAAGTTTGCCGTTGCGTCTATCCACATAACGCGCCCCTCCGCTCCCATGGAGGTACTCAGGCTACGAGCAAGGTTGGGAGCGCGTTGGGCGTTCGCGTCGACAGAGGTATAGGCGAGTAGAGAGAGAATCAGAGAGAGTAGAGTATTTTTTGTCAAAACTGGTTTACAGCACATAGAGCGGATTATGTCCCACATAGCGGTCGAGTTGTCCCATCGGGTGCGAACTCATATAGAGATAGTGAAAAATGATACGCCAACCACACTCCATGAGCCATGGAAGCAGGGTCTCATTTGTGCCGGAGAGGGAGGCGTAGTAGTCTAGTGAAGGCGAAAACGAAGCGAGTGGCACGTTTCTGAATATCTGGCGTAGCTGTTGGGTGATATGCAGGAAGATACGAGGTAGGTCGTTCGGGTCTTTCGCATACACTGGTCCCTGATGCTGCACTCCCGCGTAGGCGTACCCTACGACTTCGCCCGTATCGGAGCCTCTGCGAAAGAGCCTCCCGACACACTGCCCCTGATTTATGAGGGTTTGCCGGAACTGGTGTTCGGTAGGGTGGGCAAAGCCTATCGCCTCTCTGTCGAGCGCGTTTAGTATCGCTTCTACCTCCGGGCAGAGGGTTATCGGCTCCGCATAGAGGTTGTGGGGCTCTATTAGACCACGAAACTGTCCCGCTTCAAAGATGGTGTTCTCCTGTTCAGGGGGCAGTTTCAGGGTAATCGGTGAACCCGCAAGCAGTAGCATTGGCAGGCGCGGCAGGCAACCCAGCTTGCGAATATAGAGCGAGTCGGCTCCGCCACTCATGGAAGCGAGAACGAGACGCGTGTCGGCTCCGGCGCGAATACCCTCCGCCAGACACTGCTCCAGCAGTGCGGCTCCCACACCGCGCCCCTGAAAATCGGGATGTACAAAGAATTCGGTGAGACTCCAAACGGTATCTCGAACGATACTACGGGCATAGCCCACCGTACGGTGGCGTGAAAAGCGGGGCGTGTCCTCCGCAAGCCAAAAACTACACTGCGGCGACTCCCTCAGATGGTTTCGCATGGCACTATGGTTGTCAAAGGTCAGTTCAAAGCCCATCGCCCTCCGCATAACCTCGAAGGTTGGTTGCTCATCTGACTCCCTACCGCGCCGCAAGACAAGCCCACGCGGCAGAGTACGCGATACGCTCTCTGCTGTAAGGTGGAAGTCGTCTATTGAGTAGCGATTGTTGTTGTCATCGAGTGGCATAGGGCTATGAGTGGGCGGCGCGTTTTCCGGCTTTGCGCGTGCCAGAGGGAATTTTTATAGCTTCTGTGTAGGTTTCACCAACCATAAGGCGGAGAAGATTCGGAATCCATGAGTCTCGCTTTCCTGCGCCGTAGCCCACTTTACGCAAACGCATTGGAGGCGCAGGCAGAGTATCGCCTAGTGGGTCTCGCTCTACAAACTCCGCGAGAAGTGCCGCACCTGTCGGCGTTATCAACTCCTTATTTCGGTCATCTGGGCGCAGAGGAAAGCCTGCCAATAGTTCGAGTGTCGCAGGAGCGGGCACGGGCATCGTTCCGTGAGCGCACTCCACCCAGCCGCGATTGAGAGGCAGAGGCGAAGCGTACACCTTCTCCACACCAAGCATTTCCAGCCCGATACACGCGCCCACTATGTCCACGATTGCGTCTATTGCACCAACCTCGTGGAAGTGAATGGTCTCTGGGGTCATGGCGTGGATTTTCGCTTCGGAGTGTGCAAGGCGCAAGAATGCCCCCATCGCACGTGTGCGTACAGTGTCGGAGAGTCCGCTCTTATTGAGTATGGCTTCAATATCGGCTAGGTGGCGACCATGCGCCTCGTCCACCTCTAAAAGAACGACATCCACATCCATACCGGAAATGCCCTCCTTAACGACCATCTCCACTTTCAGCTCGTAGCCGGGCACGTTCAGTTTTGCTAGCTCGTTGCGCCATGCGGCTTCGTCCACTCCCGCATGGAGTAACGCGCCGAGCATCATATCTCCACTCACTCCACTAAAACAGTCAAAATAGGCGATACGCATAAAACGAGGCTCCTTCGTAGTCTTTGCAAAATTGTAAATGAACCTATCCACTATCCTCTTTTTGTTTTTGGAAAAGGATAGTGGGGTTAGGTTGCCAGCGAAAGTAGTTACCGCAAACTGCTGTGTCCTCTATCACACTGCGTAGTCTTCGTCTCCCTCTACTGCTGTCTCAATAACAACCTCTTCTGCGGAGGGCGCATGGCGGCGTAGCTCGTGAACCTTCTCCGAAACGACCGCTAGTTTTTCCTTTGCGGTTTGGGCGACGGCTTCCGCCTTCTCCCGTGCATCTTGCGCCTTGTCGCCAATCAGTTTACGAGTCTCCGCGCCCTCCTGCGGGGCATAGAGAAGAGCGACGGCGGCTCCCACCGCCGCGCCCAGTATAAAACAGACCAGGTTACTTGCTACACGCTCAGAATCTCGGCTCATTGTATTGACCCTTTCTTAGTCGTCTGTATCGCGCTCTTTGTAGTGTACCAGAGAGACACGCCCTTCTGGTGTTATCATCGCGCTACGAGAGGGAGTAGGGAGGGGCGTTCGCGCTCCCCGAATACTGTGCCATAAAATACGGTTCAGCGTGTCCTCATCTACCCTATCGTAGCCGCGGAAGTCCATTTTGTTCGACTCTCTGACTCCATAAGCCGTCGCCGCATTCATTTCGGCAAGGTTATAAGTCGGTTTTAAAACGTTAAAAGGGGTCGTATTCGCGATGTTTGTAAAGCTAGCGAAAAGCGGTGTGGCGGAAGCGTCGTACTGTGTCATGGGGGGCAACCCCAGTATTAGTTCCATCGTGCGAAGCATAGAGGTCGTGTTGTACATCGTGCTGTCCACGTATTTGCGTTTGGTATAGGGACTAATCACGAGACCCGGTGTGCGGTGCGAGTCTACATGGTCGGGTCCATTTTGTGCGTCGTCCTCAATCACAAAGATAGCCGTCTCTTTCCATACGCTACTATGCGAAATCGCATCTACGATTTTACCCAATGCGTAGTCGTTAGAGGCGACGCAGGCTCTCGGCGTATGTTGACCTGTCGCAGTTCCGTGCGTGTGATTTTCGCCTAGCGCCATTATCATAAAGCGCGGAAGAGTCCCCTTTTTCTCAAACTCCTTAAACTCAGCGATAAATACGTCCGCCTTCTCTGTGTCCCGCATCTCTTCCGCGCCTTTAGGTCGTCCCATTCCCACATAAGCCGGACTGCCGTGCCCTATAAGGCTCGTGGTAGCGGCAACTTTCTGCTCAGGAGCACTCTCGCTAGAGGTTGCGTAGACGTACTCGCCGTAAGAGCGATACGAGAGTCCCTTCTTCGCGCAAGCATCCCAGATATAACCGCTTTTGGGGTCTCCTAGCGAGTCCGTATACTTTGGCGCGTCCTTGCCGGAGTAGTTGAGAACCCACGACCTCTGCGTGTAGTCGGTGGCTATCGCGGAGGTGCTCCAGGGGTGTCCATCCGCCGAAACTTCGCCGCTACAGTAGAGGTTGTCCAGTAGAACATACTCGTCTGCAAGCGCGTGCTGATTTGGGGTGACTTCGCGCCCAAAGAGGACAAGTCTTTTGTCGCCATTGCCCTGCGGTATATCGCCAAAAACTTGGTCGTAGGTGCGGTTCTCCTTGATGATGTAGAGGACGTACTTGATAGGGCTTTTCGCGCCGATGCGGGTAGGAATTGCGGTCTTCTCCGCGCTTCTTGAGACGCGCAACTGCTCATCGCGATAGGGCGTGTTGTCCATGACCATGCGTGTATAGTTCGCCAGTTCGGTAGCGTCGGGCGCGTTTACAAACGAGAGGAAGCCCTTCAACTGCTTGCCGTGATGCTCGAAGCGAAAGACCTGCGCCTTTGCGTCCCGGCTTATCAGCCTGTTTGCGGTAGTTCCTAGCCCTTTTCCGCTACCGATAATCACGCGCTTAGAGTCGGGGGTGGTCAGCACGGCACTCGGATACCAGCCCGTCGGAATGAAACCACGGACTCTGCTTTTACCCCTGTTCAAGACCTCTATCACGCAGACGTTGTTGTTATCGGCATTCGCGACGTAGAGCGACCTATTATCACCTGTGAGCGCAAGGGCGTTCGGCGTGCTACCGTAGGGGGCTTTGGGGGAGATAGCCGTGCGTATCTGTTCGATTAGTACGTTCGTGCGCGTATCGAAGACCTGCACGACATCCGCGCTTCCGCACGATACGAAGAGGCGGTCGTCGCTAGAGAGAGCGAGGTCGTTGGGATGGCTATCCGTTTTGACGGTCTGTATCACTTTGGTCGCGGCGGGTGTGGAGACATCCAGAACGGTGTAGGAAGCACCGCCCCAGTTCGCGACGTAGAGCCGCGTTCCATCCGCAGAGAGCCGTTCAACAATAGGACTCTCGCCGATTGCTACTTTGGTCAGTTGGTTTCCGCTCTTCACATCCAAAACATAGAGGCTATTATCCGTGTTATTCAGGATGTAGAGGGTAGAGCCGTCTTTGGAGAGAGATATCCCAGTAATACAGGTGGTTTTACGGTCGTTGCCTTTGAGGTTGAAACCACCTACGTAGAGAGAGTTGCCATCTGGTGACCAGGCTATCCCGTTCCATGCGATAGGCACGACTAGTTGGGTTATCTCTTTTTCGGTGGCGAGGTCGATGAGGTGAATACGGTGCGCGTTATAGCCGCAGTTGGCTATCGCGAGGGTCTTTCCATCTGGGCTTATCGCGCCGCCGAGTAGCATATCATTGGTAGGAATATGCCTGCCGACAGGGGTGATACGCCAACCGTTATGGAGGAGCTGGCTATCTCCTTCTGCGCCGGGCAAGACAATGGGTTTTCCGGTTACGGGGTGGGTGTGGAGGGCGCGTCTCCATCGATAGGTAATCGCGGTTGCGCCGAGGGCGACAGACAGTATGCTTAGCCCCATAAATAAAGTGGTGATTTGTCTCCGTATCATCGTGGTTCCTTTCGCACGGATGCCCCTCTTCCGATTGCTTCAAAACAAGATAGACGGTTACACTCTCTCTCTTGTATAATGTATACCCCAATGAAGGAGAATGACGAATGAAAAGAATCAATATCGCTACGAATACACCCTGGGAACCGCTGGTTGGATATTCACGGGCAGTCCGTATGGGCGACTGGGTTTCTGTATCCGGCACAACTGCTACCGACAGCGATGGCAGTATCGTCGGGATTGGAGACACTTACGCGCAGACGATTCAGATTATCAAAAACCTGCAAACCGCGCTGGAACGCGCTGGTGCAACCCTGAACGACGTGATACGCACACGCATCTATGTGGTGAATATCGCCGATTGGGAGAGCGTTGGGCGGGCGCATGGGGAGTTCTTCGGGGATATTCGCCCCGCGACAAGTATGGTGGAGGTGAGTAGACTTATCTCACCAGAAATCCTTGTGGAGATTGAGGCAGATGCACTGGTGGGGTACAGCAGGTAAAAGAGAGAGGTTTCAGGTACACTAATCTCACTACTTGAGAGGTATTCTGTGATGCTTGCCCAGTTCTCGATAACCAATTTCCTCTCGTTTCGCGAGAAAGCGACCTTTAGCATGGTGAAATCCAAGACCGCTAAAGGGTTGCCTTCACACGTTTTTCCTGTCAATGAAGCGATGTCGCTACTGCGCGGTGCGGCGTTCTACGGCGCAAATGGCTCCGGTAAATCCAACTTCGTGAAGGCACTGTTGTTCGCGCAACAGCTCCTCGTGGAGGGCGTGGAGCCGAAAAAGCCCCTTGATGTTCGCCCCTTCAGATTAGACAAAGCACTGCACAAGTCTCCAAGCGAGTTTGAGTTTATCTTGTTGATTGATGGAGAGTTCTACACCTACGGCTTTCATGTAGACCGCCGGAGGGTGATACGTGAATGGCTGTATCGGG
>JAPLCR010000572.1:0-7255 GCA_026392135.1 Armatimonadota bacterium | reverse complement strand
GGCTGTATCGGGACGCACAAGGGCGGGATAGCCTCTGTTTTGAGCGGGTAACAAATGCAGAGGGAGTTGCAGAGGTTCGTTTCGCGCAAGAAGGCGCACAAAGGTCAGAAGAAGAGGCGCAGTTCCTCCGTTTTGTGGCACGGGGGACTCGTGAGAACCAACTTTTCCTGAACGCGACTATTCAGAACAACCTCGCAGACTTTGCCCCCATTGACAGGTGGTTCCGCGAAAGCCTCGTTATTATCAGTTCGGATAGGCGGTACGCACACAACGAAGTACGCCCTGTGCAGGATGCCGACTACACCTCCACACTCGCCCTCTTTTTGTCAAAGGTAGGGCTGGGTATTCACGATGCAGATAGCAAGCGTATCCCGCTAGAGGAGGTCAACTTCCTCTCAAAAGAGGCACTAGAGCGACTACTCGCGACTACTCCTGCACAGGATGGAGAGTACATCGCTCTGGAGAACGGCTCCGCATTTGTGGCGGAAGTTCAAGAGGGCGTGACCGATGCCTACTGCCTTTTATTGCGCCTCTATCACGGTGACTCGGAAGGCAAATCTGTCGAGTTCTTTGTGGAGGAGGAGTCGGACGGAACGCGGAGGCTTATCGAACTGCACCCTCTTCTCACACTGCTGCACAGTGTAAACGCCTGTTCTGTAGTAGTGGTAGATGAGCTAGACCGTCACCTTCATGCCCACGTAACGCGCCACTTCCTACAACTTGCGTTGGCTGGCTCCGATAACCCCCTGCCTACGCAGCTCCTGTTTACCGCGCACGATGCCACCCTTATCGCACCAGATGTGCTGCGAGCAGACGAAATCTGGTTTGTAGAGAAGGATACCGCTGGCGCAACCCAACTCGCTTCGCTCGTTGAGTTCAAATACCCCACAGGACTGGAGTTGACGAAGGGGTATCTTTCAGGGCGATTTGGAGCTATTCCGTTTCTTGGCGACCCTCAAATTTTGAGTACGCCTTTTTAGGGACTGTTTGAGGCAGTCCCACATTTTCAGAGAGGTCTTTACGATGGATTTCGGAAGAATTACACTGCTGGTCTACGCCTTCCTTATGGTAGTAGGGGGTGTTATAGGCTATGCAAACAAAAAAAGCGTGGTCTCGCTTGTCGCAGGTCTGGCAAGTGCGCTTGTGCTTCTCATCGCTTTCAAGATGGCGCAAAACAACCCGAAAGGCGGGCTAGCTTTTGGCGCATTTCTCGCCTTTTTAATGGCGGGAAACTTCGTCTCTCGCTATATGAAAACGCACCATTTTATGCCAAACGGACTGTTTGGGATTGTTAGCGTAGTTGCGCTTCTCTGCCTCGTTGCGGCTACGCTACAAGCCAAAAGTTAGAGGATAAGAACTCACAATGAAGGGGCTTCTTCTTCTCCTCAGTCTCTACTGCCTTGCGCTAACGCTCTATAACTTCTATGTGCGCCGCCGCCTCGAAACGGCACAGCGTATTGTAGAGGCAGAGCGTCGTCGGCGTAACGAATCCGAAACACCTTCAGGCAAACGAAAGCGTTAGTTTCATGCTTCTCATCGGGCTAATGTCGGGAACCTCTGTAGATGGAATAGACTCTGCCCTAGTAGAGATAACAGGTGAGCCTGATACTCTCAAGTGGCGGCTTATCGCGTTCCACTGCCACGCTTGGGAACCCGCTCTCCGCGCCGAAATCCTCTCCGTATGCCACGCTTCCGCCCCTCTGCAAAAGGTTGTCGCACTTCACTTTCGCTGTGGTGAGGTGTTCGCAGAGGCGGCGCGAACTCTCGCAGAGCAGGCTGGTGTTCCCCTCTCACAAGTGGATGCGATTGCTTCCCACGGGCAGACGATATGGCATCAGCCTAAGCCGTTTCTCATTGCAGGAGTCCCTGTTACGGGAACTCTACAAATCGGGGAGCCGAGCACTATCGCGGCGCGAACAGGTTGCCTTGTGGTCGCCGATTTTCGTCCCGCAGATATGGCGGTTGGCGGTCAGGGTGCCCCCTTAGTTCCCTTTGTAGACTACCTACTGTTTCACTCTGCTACGGAAGGGCGTGCCGTGCAGAATATCGGAGGCATTGCGAATGTAACTTATCTGCCGAAAACAGGAGGTGCTAGTGCCGTCTTTGCCTTCGATACAGGACCTGGCAATATGGTACTGGACGCACTGACAGAGCGAGTGACAGGTGGGGTGCACCGCTATGATATGGGCGGAGAGTTCGCTCTGCGGGGGCACATCTGCGCTCCGTTGCTTGAAGAGACGCTACAGCATCCCTTTTTCCGCCTTGCTCCCCCAAAATCTACAGGGCGCGAAGAGTTTGGGCAGGCGTTCGCACAGAGGTTTTATCAACAAGCACAAACCCTCTCTCTCTCCTCCAAAGACACGCTCGCTACAGCGGCGCAACTCACTATTGAGAGTATAGCGAGGGGGTATGAGGCATGGATACTACCAAAAGGGGAGTTGCAAAGGGTGATATTAGGAGGCGGGGGTGTTCATAATCGCGCTTTATGTGAGGGATTGGCAAAACGGCTCCCGCAGATAGCTTTCCAGGCTCATGCCGATTTCGGGCTGCCGGATGACGCGAAGGAAGCACTTGCCTTTGCCGTTCTAGGCTACGAAACCCTGCACCTCCGCCCCTCTAATATGCCCTCTTCTACGGGTGCGAACTCTCCTGCTATTCTTGGAAAAATCTGCTACCCTCCTCCTGTGAAAAGCTCATAAGTCAGACAGTTTTGCTTGCGGAGAGGACAGGAGGCTGAACGGTTCCATTAACGCGGGTGGTAAATGAGCCAAAGGCTGTGAGGTCTCCCCTAGCATCGAAGAGGGATTAGAACCTGCACTGCAGGCTCCCAGTAGGAGGGTCGCTCCGATAAAAGCAACCGCATGATAGAGGGATAGCAAGCGGCGACACGTATTCTGCATTCAATCATCTCCTATCCAATTTTTTTGTATACGGCAGGAAGTCTTTATATTTTATATTTTATATTTTAGCCAACATTGCCAATTCTGTCAAACAAAAAATCATACACCCTTATGATGCTAGTGTAGGCAGGCGAAACGGGGTACAATATCTTTTGAGAAATAGGAGCTTCTTGCGAGTGAAGTCAATGGCGATGGTGCAAAATCAAAAGAAAGCCTCCTCTCTCCCAATCATTTTATTTTCCAGTCCTGTTTGTGGAGACAATAATGTCGGATACTTCTCCTTCGCCAAATCGTCAAAAAGACGAAGCGACACCTCTAGCCCCCTTAGCACCTCGTCGTGAGCGTTTTACCAAGCGCATTCGTCACGCTCTGCTAGGTAAGCCGCTTCACTCGTCACACATGGAGCATACGCTTCTACCAAAGTTTCTGGCACTCCCAGTCTTTGCTTCCGATGCTATCTCCTCCTGTGCCTATGCTACCCAAGAGATTATTCTGGTCTTTGGGGCAGTAGGGCTTACAGATTTTGCAGGTCTCTACGAAAAGTACACCCTCTCCATTGCTGCATCCATCATCTTGCTACTTGTTATCGTTGTTACCTCCTACTGGCAGACCATTTTTGCCTATCCGCGCGGCGGTGGTTCGTACATCGTCACATCCGACAATTTAGGAACGCGCTGGGGTATTAACTGGGGCTTGTTGGCAGGAGCCTCTCTTCTCACTGACTACATCCTTACCGTAGCGGTCTCCATTGCGGCAGGAGTCCAGAACCTTGCAGGCATCCCCTTTATGGCACAACATTTCCATGTCGCCGAGTTTCAGGTACTGTTCTGCCTACTGTTTATTGGACTCCTCACACTGGCAAACCTGCGGGGCTTAAAGGAGTCTGGCGCGGTATTCGCGACCTTCACCTATGGTTTTGTTGCGATGTGTCTTCTCATGTTTGCGGTTGTTCTTATAGGACCCGCGATAGGATGGAGTGCCTTCAGAGGCGATATAGACGCAACACTAAAAACCTATGCCACCCTCCCCAAGGAGCATATAAACCTTACAGGAGTTGCGCTCCTCGCCCTTATTCTTCGCGCCTTCTCTAGCGGATGTACAGCGATGACAGGAGTGGAGGCGGTCTGCGATGGAATTCCTGCATTTCGTGAACCCAAAGCGAAAAATGCCGCTCTTACCCTCTTAGCAATGGGGGTTATTCTGGGGACGATTTTTCTTGGCGTGTCGTGGCTAACCGTGCGCTTCGGTATCGTCTACTTCAGTGAGAGCCTCGTTAATGGAAGAGTGATTGCAGGTGCTCCTGCGGTTATAGACCAGATTTCAGGGGCGGTGTTCGGCAAGTCTGGCACATGGTCGTTCGCCTACCTACTCACTCAATTTATGACAGCAGGGATACTGGTTTTGGCGGCAAACACCGCGTTTGCCGACTTTCCGCGCCTTGCCTCTTTTATGGCACGCGACCGTTTTATGCCCAAGCAGTTTGCTAACGTGGGAGATAAACTCGTATTCAATAACGGTATTGTGATATTAGGGGTGCTTGCAGGGCTTCTAATCGTTATTTTCAAAGGGCACGTAGACAATCTCATTCCCCTCTACGCGGTAGGTGTCTTTCTTGCTTTCACCCTTTCACAGTCTGCGATGGTTGTCCACTGGATTGTAAAGCGTTCGCGGGCATGGCAACGTAAGGCGGTTATCAACGGTATTGGCGCATTCGCCACGTTTGTAGTGCTACTTACCATTACTATAGAGAAGTTTACACATGGAGCATGGGCGATTATCGTACTGCTCTTTATCCTCTATAAAATGTTTTGTAAAATACACCGTCACTATGTGGATGTCGCTCACCAACTCAAGATAGCCAATATTCAGGCACCGCAACAGATGATGACCAACACCGTTTTGGTGCTCGTTCCTTCTCTACACAAAGGTATCCTGCCCGCTCTGAACTATGCACGCTCACTCTCCGCCGACTGTAGAGCCATACACATGGAGACCGACCCTGAAAATACCCCGCGCCTTCGGGAACACTGGGAGGCTTACGGAGATGAGGTTCCTCTGGTCATTCTCAACTCTCCGTTCCGTTCGTTGGTGGGACCCATTATGCGCTATCTGGACGCGGTTCAGGTAGAAAGAAAAAACCATGTCGTGACGGTGGTCGTACCAGAATTCGTCTCTACGAAATGGTGGCATAAACTTCTGCATGGAAACTCAGGGCTTCTCATGCGCCTCGCTCTACAGAGCCGGAAAGATGTGATAGTTACCAGTGTGCGCTACTATCTAAACGATACTGAAGTACCCGATGAGAGCGCGTTGGAAGAAGAGATACAGCATATCTCCACCGCTCAGTTGGTCATGGAGAACCATCCCGAAGATGATAATTGAGACAAAAGAAGATGTGGTACGCCTTTCAGGAACGCTGCACAAAAACCAGTGGATGACGATTAAAGCGGCGGCGAACCTCCTTCTAGTAGACCACCCGGAAGGAATTATCGTAGACTGCTCTGGTATGCAGGGCATTTCGGACGATGGCGCGAAGACCTTCCTTGAAGCCATGCGCGACATTGAGGCGGCGCACTCGCGCATCATCGTAGCCAACCTGCCGGAACAGGTGATGACCAAGTGCCGCTCTATTCCCGGAGTGCGCTCCCAACTGCCTATCGCCGATTCGGTGGAGGCGGCTCGCGCCTCACTGCGCTCCGCCAGAATCACGCATTCCATGGCTCACAGTGCAGACGGTGCGAAGCGCGGCGCACTCATCTTTGTTCCTCTACTCGCTGATATAGACCTCTCTTATGGTGTCGCCATTGCTCAGCGTATGGCAGGCAGTAGTAAAACGGAGATACGCCTCGTCTATCTCCTTGAAGTGGGACGTACTCTCCCCTTGAATGCCCCAATGCCGGAGCAAGAGGAGAGTGCCATTAAAACCCTTGTACAGGTGCGTGCGCTTGCTAACGCGCAACAGGGGCATGTTGTAGAAAATGTCGAGCGCGTTCGTGAAGCCGTAGATGGGATTGTAGCTACGGCAAAAGCGCAAAATGCTGGAAAAATCATCATCGGTCTTTCCAAAGCCCCTGAAGAGGGTGAAGAGTCGGAGAAGGTAGCAAGATTGATTCAAGTACTGATCAAACGCGCCCACTGCGAGGTGATTATTGCCCGCAAAAATCAGAACGAATAGAGAGGGAGATAGTAGATATGTTTGGTAAAAGGACACCGCCGAATCAGCCTCCATCCCCCCCGCGCTTACGTGCGGCAGATATTGCGAAGCTTCAAGGAGGGGGCTTGGTACAAGTTATTGTGACGCACCTTAGTCCGCCTGAGTTCTATCTTTTTCTGAACGATACCTACGTACCGCAGATGGAGGTGGATAGCCTCTCTCTATCGGTGGAATCACCCACTCGCGATAACCTTGGCGGTATTGTTCGCGCTACGCTTGCCCGCTATGTAACAGATGTGACGGGGAGGCGTAATCTGCAACGCACCGAGTTGTTTCCATGTACCCTTGAGATTGTGGGGCTAGGTCGCCGTATCTCCGTTACGGCAACGCAGTACGATTCGGTGGAGGGAATGTGGATAAGTTTGGGTTTGCGTCCGGATGGAACCAGTGCCGATATTCAGGGGGCGCAAGCCCTTAGAGTACTCATTGGAGAGGGGTTTGTAGATGCGAAGTTGACGTGGATAGATGGCGAAGTGGAAGACCTCTTCCCTACTATAGAGTTGGGATTTTAGGGAAAGGTTGCCGAAAGGAGCGCAGTAGCAGTGAACAAAGCGGGCTTGCAAGCGACTGCTTGGTGTTTTATCACCTCCAGTATCGTTATTCTCGTGGCGGGGACTATCCGCCTCTTGCTTCATCAAGAGGGGATGCTCCATATCCAGTACGGAGGTGTGTTTTTGGCGATTGCGGCACTGTTACGAGGTACAGAGCGTAACAGCAAGGCTTGGAATGACGACCGCGACAGCCTTCTCTCGTTCCTGATTGCACTCGTGGGCTGGTTTATCGCACTAGGGGGAGTGTGGGCACTCTTTTGGGGTACGTTCGCAGGTGCGGTGGGCTGGGGCTGGTGGCAGACGATGCTTCTACAAGGGGCGGTTCGCATCGTGATAGGGGTTGGGATTGTGCGTATAGGGCGTTGGTTTGTAGGGAGCGAGAACCTCTCAACTTAATAAAAGAGGCTCTTCCGAAATTTCGGAAGAGCCTCTTTTTATTATGGGATAGCCCAGCAAGTTAGCCGAGCATCTCTTTCAGTCGTCTGCTGCGTCCGCGCTTGCGGAGTTTTGCTAGTGCAGAGGTCTCGATTTGGCGTACACGCTCACGAGTCACCTCTAGGGCGCGTCCAACCTCTTCCAGTGTGCGAGGC
>JAPLCR010000078.1 GCA_026392135.1 Armatimonadota bacterium | reverse complement strand
GTATAAGTCGCGCCGAAACGCGGAAAGTGTGCTAGAATCCATGGGGTTTGGTTCCTCCTTTGTCAGAAGAACTTTACCCCATGGGCAACACCGATTAGGCACAAACCGCTAAAAGGAGTTGCCCATTTGTCTAAACGTCAAGTTATAAAGAATCGGGTATTTTCGGGTATCGCTTAATGGTGTTCGCTCTCTGTGTCAGATTGGATGGGGCGAAGGAGCATTTCTGGCGGTTCGGTAGCCGTTGCGTAACTAGGACGTAGTAGGAAATCGTCGTTAGGAGAGGAAGCGCGAAGTAGTGTTTGCGCCTCGCCCTCCCTATTTAGCCACTTTTCCAGTTCGATTAGTGCTGTGATGGCGAGTTTCTGCAAGCTCAGCTGTATACTGGAGCGGCACGTCCCCTGAATGAAGCGTTTCAGTACCCGTGCCGTCTTCTCGTCTCCAATCTGTACCAGCGTACGAAGAGCCCTGACCCTTAGAGAGTGGCATAGCACCTCGGAGAGCGGGGTCTTGAAGCGTTGTGAGATGTGATTTTTCGCAATAAAAGCGTTACACATTCGCGTATCGTGATACTGTAGAAAAAGGGCGTGAAGCAGTTCAACATGGCGAGGTGTGAACATCTTTTTATCCTCAAAGGTGATTTTGGGAAGTATTCCATTCAATGCCTTTACTACTGTAGTGAACATTACAGCAGGAAACTCTTGCTCGAAGAAGGTATCCATTAGTATGGATACGGAACGCGTATCTTCATACCAGCAGATGCGTTCGAGTGTGGTCATCTCGCTTTCTGTAAGGTGTTGAAGCACTATAGCACTTAGGAGCAGAAGTGTGAAGATAGCGCCAAGTAGCATGACCCAAGCCATGTTCGAAAAAATAGCTATTCCAATAGCCCCATACAAGAGTGTCCCAACGAAATGGTGTGCCAACTTCCGCTTTTTGCGCTGGCTTTTTAGTTTTGTGATAAGTTCTGGGATTTCGTTAGGGATAGTTCTCGTTGTCGGGTTCGACATTAGCGGCACTCCTTACTCCCCATACTGTGTATACAGATTTCGTCATAGCCTCTATTTCTACAGCGGGGTTAATTCTCCTACCCATGATAGACCATTCCACCCCAGTTTTAAGGTAGGATAGAAGTAGAATAAAACATTAGAGAGGGAGAGCCATGCACCATACGATTACACTGTTGCCCGGCGACGGCATCGGACCAGAAGTCACTGCCGCAGCGGTGAAAGTGATAGAGGCGACGGGCGTTAAAGTGAGCTGGGAAGAGTATCAGGCAGGGATGGAGGTCGCTATAAAGTATGGGACTGCGGTTCCTGACGACGTTATCAACGCAATACTTCGTAACGGCATAGCCCTCAAAGGTCCCATTACGACACCTATTGGCAGCGGTATTCCGAGCGCGAACGTCGCGCTGCGAAAACGGCTAAACCTCTATGCTAATGTGCGCCCTTGTCGTACTTTAGAGGGTGTGAAATCGCGTTTTGAGAATGTTGACCTCGTAGTGGTTCGCGAGAACAGTGAAGACCTCTATTCGGGGTTAGAGCATATTGTTGTGCCGGGCGTGGTGGAGAGCCTGAAAATAATTACAGAGGCTGCTAGCCTACGAATTGGCAAGTATGCATTTCAGTACGCATCTCACAACCGTAGAAAGCGCGTCACCGCCGTTCATAAAGCCAACATCATGAAGCTCGCGGACGGTCTCTTTTTGGAGTGTATTCGCAGGGCGCACCGCGACTATCCCGAAATTGAGTACGACGAGATGATTGTAGATAACTGTTGCCAACAACTCGTGATGCGCCCCGAAAAGTTCGACGTTATGGTAATGGAAAACCTGTACGGCGATATTCTCTCCGACCTCTGCTCTGGTCTAGTTGGCGGCTTGGGACTGACTCCCTCCTCCAATATCGGGGAGGGCGGCATCGCGATGTTCGAGGCGGTACACGGCTCCGCACCGGACATCGCAGGGCGTAACCTTGCGAACCCGATTGCGCTTATTCTCTCTGGTGCGATGATGCTAGAACACCTTCAAGAGGGTGGGGCGGCTCACCGTATTCGCCGCGCAGTGGATATTGTGTTGCAAGAGGGGAGTCTGATGACGGGAGACCTCGGCGGAACAGCGACCACCACCGAAATGACCGATGCGATTATCGCCTCTTTATAGAGGTGTTGATTGCGCGAGGTACAACGCATGAGCGATAGCTCTTTTGAGGTGTTAGAAGATATTCGAGAGGCGCGAACTCTCCCCAAAAGTGTCTATACAGATACTGCCCTCTTTGAGCGGATGAAGGAGAGTGTTTTCGCTCCAAGTTGGCAGTTTATCGGGGACACCGACCTCGTGAAGGTTCCAGGGCAGGTTGTCCCGCAAACGCTTCTTGAGGGCTATCTGGACGAACCGGTTCTTATCACACGCGATAACGCCGATCGGGTTCACTGCCTCTCGAATGTCTGTACACATCGAGGGCATCTTGTCTCTGAATGCGGCGGCAATATGAGGACACTACGCTGCCGGTATCACGGGCGGCGGTTTGGGTTGGATGGCGCGTTTCAGTTTATGCCGGAGTTTGAAGGCGTGAAAGACTTTCCTTCGGAAAAAGATAACCTGCCCCAGATTCCTCTCGGAGAGTGGGGCAAGTTCCTCTTTACCTCTTTGAACCCTGCCGTAGCATTTGAGGATTGGATTGCGCCTATGCAGGAGCGAATGGCGTGGCTACCCTTGAGTTCGCTCACGTTTGCACCAGAGAGTACACGGGAGTACCTAGTACGTGCTAACTGGGCACTCTATGTAGAGAACTATCTCGACGCACTACATATCCCCTTTGTACATAACGAACTAAGTGAGCAGTTAGACTATGCGAACTACCGTTTTGAGCTCTATCGTCACTCCAATATGATACTTGGTTCTGCTTCAGCGGGCGAGGAGTGTTTTGACCTCCTGCCCTCCTGCCGAGAGTACGGGCAGTCCATCGCTGCCTACTATTTCTGGCTCTTTCCCAACACCATGTTCAACTTCTACCCTTGGGGCGTTTCCGTCAATGTGATACGCCCTGTTGCGGTAGGTCTCACAAAAGTCACTTTCTTGCGCTATGTTTTGGATAGCACGAAGCTTGGTGTGGGGGGTAGACAGAGTAGAGCGCGAGGACGAAGCGGTGGTCGAGGCGACGCAAAAAGGGGTGCGCTCCCGTTTCTATTCGCGAGGACGCTATGCGCCTGAGCGAGAGGTAGGAACACACCACTTTCATAGACTGCTGGCGGAACGGCTGTAGGTCAGGCGTTCGTTAGCCTTCTGCTCTCTTTCAACTGGTGAAGAAAGTAGAAGCCTGCCGTAATACAGCTCACTACAGCCACGCCCGTCAGCACTAGAAACGCGGCACTCCAGCCCGATTTCTGTGCGATTTTACCAATCCCTTCCCCTGCAAAGATACCGCCTAGATAGCCGATTCCATCCACCCAACCCGCCACCGTACCGCTTCCCTTTTTACCGCCGAAGTCGAGAGAGATGGCTCCGGCGAGGAATGAATAGGGACCGAGCATTACAAACGCGACGGTTCCTAGCGCGATGACTGCGGTGGAGGTGGAGCTTCCAAAGTGGATATAACCAAAGGCGAGCAGTGCGGGAATGGTGAGCAGAAGCCCGAAGAAGATGAGAAAGGCGCGTCCTGCGCGTCCAATCTTGTCGCTTGCGTAGCCGCAAAGCAGGACGGAAACGCCCCCAACGAGCGGGAAGTAGGAGCTGATGCGCCCCGCATCCGCTTTCTCCATGTGCATGACTTCGGTGAGGTACTGCGGAGTCCATGTGTTGAAGGTCTCTCGCACGAGCGTGAAGCCGAGAGAGAGGATGCAGACCACCCAGAACACGCCGCTACGTAGTACGGTTTTGAGGATGTTGGAGGCACTCTCTTCTGCTTCGTCTTCGCCTGCTTCGCCGAAGAGGTTGGTAGGACTCGCGAGAGGCTCCTCTTCGCCGATAGTTGCGGGGGTCTCTTTTAGCAGGAAGAGCGTTACTACGAAGATGACCGCCAGAATTCCCGCTGATGCGTAAAATATCTCGCGCCACCCCATGCCCATTCCTAGCAGATAACTGAGGAACTGTCGTGCCGCGAAGTCTCCGAAGAGGAAGCTGAGGCTCACCGCGCCCATTATCGCGCCGTATTTGGTGTACGAATACCAGCGCGAGGAGAGGCGCACCATGCCTGCCCACCCCATAGACTGTACCGTTCGGTTGATTATCCACGCCAGCGTGAACAGGGGTATCGTGCCGCTTGTCGCGAAGAAGAGTGTGCAGAATACCGCACCTCCCATGCCGAAGAGAAAGACCCGCTTTCCGCCTAGTTTATCGGAGAGAGAGCCGCCGAAAAACTTCCCGAAGGCATAGAACAGCGTCGCTAGTGATACGATCCTTCCGAGTGCCGGCTTGTCTAGCCCGATACCGGAGAACTCTTTGATGAGGCTTGGGGTGATAATGGAGAGATTGGAGCGACAGAGGTAGTAGCCAGCATAGCCGACAATCATTAGGGCAAGGGTAATCCTTTGCCAGAGGCGAAGTTTCGGTGATTCCACGCAAACCTCCTTAGAGATGCTACAG
>JAPLCR010000235.1 GCA_026392135.1 Armatimonadota bacterium | reverse complement strand
TCATGGAGAACAGCAGGATCACCTCCCTGTACAAGTCCTTCTCCCGAATCGGGAGAGGGATGCCCGCAGGGCAGGGTGAGGGCTGAGTAGTTACGGGTGAAGTTATGTGAAGAGCCACAACCCTGAACTCTTGCTTGGAGAGGGTCTGGGGAGAGGTTAGAGGGTAAATGAGGTTAAACAACATGAGCAGTCCCAAAGTGGTCGCCCTTATCCCTGCGCGGTTAGCCGCGACTCGCCTCCCCGATAAGCCCCTTGTAGACATCGCGGGGAAGACGATGATACAACACGTCTGGGAGCGTGTATCGCAGGTGCGCGGCGTAACCGCTATCGCCATCGCTACACCGGACAGCGCAATTCAGCAGGTCGTGGAGAGCTTTGGCGGGCAGGCGATAATGACCTCGCACGCACACCGCTCCGGAACCGATAGACTGGCGGAGGCGGCGCGTATTCTGGGGCTAGAGCCTGACGATATTGTCATTAACATTCAAGGGGATGAGCCGCTCTTAGAGCCTGCCAATATCGAAGCCGCGCTTGCGCCTCTTCTGGAAGACCCCGCGCTTCCCATGTCTAGCCTCACTTGCCCCTGCCCAGAGATTGATAGAGATAACCCCGCCTGTGTGAAGGTGGTATTCGCTCCGAATGGGGACGCGCTCTACTTCTCGCGTTCGCGCATCCCCTTCCCGCGTAATGAGAGTACGGGAGTGGTGACGATGCAGCATATCGGACTCTACGCCTACCGAAACGGCTTCCTGCAAACCTACTCGGCTCTCGCTCCTACTCCTCTTGAGCAGACGGAGGGCTTGGAGCAGCTTCGCGCCCTCGAAAACGGCTATCGAATTCGGATGGTGCGAATAGAGAAAGCTCCCATCGGAGTAGATACCCCCGAAGACCTTGCGCGGGTACGTGCGATTTTTGAGATTTAGCAGGGATTCACTCGGCTTAAAGTGAACCCATATTTGTAAACGAAAAGGGTGGTGCGTTTTTTCGGAGAGTGGACGCTTCAGCATAACAAGCGGAGGAGACAGAAAATCGTGAATTATCATCGTTTGACAGTACCTGTAGCGTTTTTCGCGCTTACGGGCGTAGTAGCAACTGCTTTCGCGCAGAAAGCAACTCCCTACCTTCACGCGGCAGTGGTGAACGAGTACGCCACCCACAACCCCAGCGGAACCACCATTATCCCTTCTGGGCGCCTGCTACGCCCGGTAGGAAAACACATTCCCGTACCTTCTTGGCCCCATGCCCTCACCCTTAGTAGAGATGGAAAGGTCGCCTTTATCGTCTCAGCGCAGGAGGGAACCCTTTTCCGAAACTGGCAGAGCGGCAGCCCTACCATCACTCGGCTCGACCCCGCAATGGATAGTGACGAGAAGAAGAACAAGGGGCGACGCGGGGAGACTCGCGTCGCGGTACTCTCTTCAGATGGAAATACACTCTACTGGAGTAGCGGAGATTCGGGCGAAATCCGAATCTACGACACCAGAGCGAGTAGAGTGATAGGCGAGGTAGAACTTAATCAGGCGGTGAAAGGGCGTAAATACGAAGATAGCGTTGCGATGGACGTAAAACTTAGCGACGATAACCGTTACCTCTACGTCGCCGACACCACCAACTTCCGCGTCGTCATTATAGATACCCAAACCCGCAAAATCGTCTCCTCTATCGCCTCCGGAAGGTATCCCTACGCGCTAGCAGTTGTTGGGAAACACGTCTACGTTGCGAATGTGGGGATGTTTCAGTACACCGCAACGCCTCCCATCGACCCTGAACTCGCCGCCAAGGAGAAGGATAAAAGCCGCCTCGACCCACGCGGTCTGACGCGTCCGCCCTTCGCCTATCCCAGTAAAGAGGCACGCAACGGAACCATTTTTGAGGGGCGAAAAATCGCGGGGCTAGGCGATGTAAATACTGACGACTCATTTTCGGTGTGGGGGATAGATGCCAGCAACCCCGCAAAGCCGAAAATCGTCCGAAAAATCAAAACGGGGCTTCTTGTCGGTGCGCCCTCTGAAGGGGGCAAGACTATTGGCGGAAGTGCCCCCAACTACCTTGTGGCAAGCGGCGCTTCGCTCTACGTCTCCAACTTCAACAACGACCTGATAGAGCGCATAGACCTCAAAACGGGCAAGATCGTCGCCAGCACGCGGCTCTCGCCCTCTCCGCTTGTCGCCAAACTGCGCGGCGTAAGCCCCTGTGGCATGACCCTCTCGCCGGACGGTTCGCGACTCTATGTTACTGAGTCGGGTATTAACGCAATCGCCGTGCTAGATACGCGCTCCGCGAAGGTTTTAGGGCATATCCCCACCGCATGGTATCCCTATCGCATCGGCACTTCCGCCGATGGAAAGAGCCTTATCTGTATCAACTTCCGAGGATTCGGAAATGGACCCAAAGGTGTGAAGAACCTACCAAAAAGCGAATTTTTGGGATTGAAGGGAGCGGTCTCCATCCTCTCCGCGCCCTCCAACATGGAGCTAGGTAAACTGACGCAGAAGGTTCTCAGCAACAACGGGATTATAGACAACAGCCCAACCCGAAAGGCACTCTCCTCTCCCATCGTCCCACAGATGGTAGGGCAAGCCTCGAAAGAGATTAAGTACGTGGTCTTTCTCACTAAAGAGAACCACACCTACGACACCATTTTCGATAGGGTTCCCGGTGCTAACGACGACCCTAGCCTGCTTCGGTGGGGCTATAAGCAGACCATCTCCGGTCCCGGTCAACCTACGTTAACCGATGTAGCGGTGATGACCAATCATAACGCCCTCGCCCGTCAGTTCACGGTGAGTGATAACTTCTATATGCAGCCGGAAGCCTCTGGCGTGGGGCATCGCTGGCTAGTAGGCATTCAGCCAAACAACTTTTCGCAGATGATGTACACGCTCGGTTACAATTTCAAAACAAAGACCACAGCACCCGGAAGGCTCGCCTCCTACGGCTCCAACGGAAGCCAGTTCCCCGAAGACTACCCCGAAGCGGGTTCAATGTGGGAGCATTTAGCGCGAGGCGGCAAGACCTTCCGCAACTACGGAGAAGGTTTTGAGTTTCCGGGCGTAGGCGAAGACGAAGATTCGGAGAAGACAGGAGCGAGGGAGGTAGCGAACTACCCTATCCCTAAAGTTCTTGCGGATAATACCTGCTGGGAGTTCCCCATCTTCAACATGAACATCCCCGACCAGTACCGCTCCTACTGGTTTGAACTCGATTTCAATCGCCTTTTTGTGAATGGCGGCAAAGAGTGTCCGCGCTTTATCAATATCTGCATCTGTAACGACCATGGCGCGGGACCCAAACCTGCGAAAGGCTATCCCTATGTGGCATCTTGGATGGCGGATAACGACCTTTCGATGGGGCGCATTGTGGACTTCCTGAGCCATACAAAATACTGGAAGAACATGGCGATTTTCATTACGCAGGACGATTCGGGCGGCGAGCCTGACCACGTAGACGCGCAGAGGAGCGTTCTCCTTGCCATAAGCCCCTGGATAAAGCGCGGCTACGTGTCGCACCGCCACACCACCATTTTGAGTATGCACCGCACCCTCTACCAGATACTGGGGCTTCCTCCCCTGAATATGTTCGACGCGCTTGCAAACGACTTTTCGGACTGCTTTACCACGAAGCCGGACTTCACGCCGTACAACCATGTTCCCGTAGACCCGCGTATCTTTGACCCGGAAAAGGCGAAGAACCCGAAAGACCCGCACTACATGGCGGCGCGAAGAGAGCGTTCGATTATACGGGATGCGGCGGACGTGGAGGAGAACGTGCTGAGGCTAGCGGCGCAGGAGCAGAAGAAGCCGTAACGCGGGTATTTTGGCAGAGGGAAAGGCGGCGAGCCTGCCGAAGGACGCTGGAAGGCGGCTAGAGGTAGGCTTGCGTGCGTCTTGATATGTGGGGAGGAGAATTGTGAGCAGTGGCGAACTGTATCCTTGAAATTCATTTATGAAGGATATTACAATGCAACGAACCTCTCAACTCTTACTCGGCACTATCGTTTCCGCTCTACTTTTCGCCTCTACACCCGCTACAGCGCAGAATACAGCCTACGGCGTTTTCGCCCTCTACAACAACACAACGGGTAACAGAAATTCCGCCTTTGGCTACTCCGCCCTCTGCAACAACGCAGAAGGTAGCTACAACACCGCGAACGGCTACTTCGCTCTCTATTTTAACACAACGGGGAACTACAATACCGCGAATGGCTTTCAAGCCCTTTACGCCAACTCAACAGGTTCCTACAACACCGCAAATGGCGTTAACTCCCTCTACAACAACAGAACAGGTTCCTACAACACCGCGAACGGCTACTACGCTCTTGGCAGTAACTCAACAGGTTATAACAATGTAGCAAATGGAACTTACTCCCTCTATCAAAACACAACGGGTTACAACAACGTCGCAAATGGATACGGCTCCCTCTACAGCAACACAACGGGTAGCAACAATACCGCGAATGGCATCGGCGCTCTCCTTAGCAACACAGAGGGAGCCTACAACACCGCGAATGGCGCCGCCGCCCTCTACGCGAACACGACAGGGGGTGCCAATACCGGAAGCGGCTCTTATGCACTGTACGCGAACACAACGGGGAGTAACAACACCGCGAATGGTTTCACCGCCCTCTACACGAACGGAACGGGGAGCGCCAACACCGCGAATGGCAGTGCCGCCCTCTACTCTAATACTACTGGCTCTGGCAACGTCGCTACTGGCAATAGCTCCCTGCTCTCCAATACTGTAGGAAACTACAACACTGCAAACGGAACGAGTAGCCTTCAACAGAGTACGAGCGCAACCGCCGATACGGCGATGGGGTACAACGCTCTGTTTAAGAACACGACAGGCGGCTACAACACAGCGTTAGGCTACAACGCCCTCTACGCCAACTCCACCGCCGCCAACAACGTAGGGCTTGGCGCTCAGTCTCTCTTCAAGAACACGACAGGCGGCAACAACGTCGCTATTGGTTACAACTCGCTCTACCAGAACACGGGCAAGGGCAATATAGGCATCGGCTATTCCGGCGGCTACAACCTGACCAAAGGGAGTAACAACATTGCTATCGGCAGCCTCGGCGTAGCGGCGGAGAGCGGAGCCATTCGTATCGGAACTACTGGCACGCAGACATCCGCTTACATCGCGGGTATCAATGGCGCGACCTCCTCCAGCGGAGTAGCCGTCTATGTAGACTCGAACGGTCAACTCGGAACGATAACCTCCTCCCGCAGGTTCAAGAACGAAATCAAGACGATGGGAACCGTGAGCGACAAACTGCTCCAACTCCGACCCGTGACTTTCCGCTACAAAGTCGCGGATGAAAAGGGTGGTCATCCCCTCCAATATGGACTGATTGCCGAAGAGGTTGCAAAGGTGTTCCCCGACCTCGTTCAGTATGACAAGGCGGGAAAGCCCTTCACTGTCCGCTATCACCTGCTGACTCCCATGATACTCAATGAGCTTCAGAAAGAACATGGCTCACGTAAGGCAGAGGTTACGGCGTTGAAAAGCGAGGTAGCATCACTAAAAGCCTCTCACACGGCAGAAGCCACAGCGTTGAGAGCAGAACTCGCACAACAAAAGAGACTGCTGACCCAACTGGCGGCGTATGTCCAAAACAGCAAGGACAACGCTTCCATTCAGAAGGTCAACATCGTTCAACACTAGAGACACCGTTTGAAACACGAAACGCCTCCACTCGCTCATAACATGATCTAGTGGGGGCGTTTTTCTACAAATGCGTTTTTGGGGAGGAAGGAGGAGAATAGAGAACGGTAGCAGAATAGAATGTTGGTCTTAGGTTCGCAAGATAACATCGCGACAAAAGGAGACTACATTGAAAAAGTTCGCTTCTCTCTTACACGGCGCTATTGTGTCTGTGCTACTTCTCTCCTCTCTACCTGCCTTCTCGCAAAACACTTTGTTTGGCACAGGTGCTCTCAACAACAACACTACAGGAGACGGCAACTCTGCTTTTGGTTACCAATCCCTCTTCTCCAACACAACGGGGAGCTTCAACGCTGCAAATGGACACCAAGCCCTCCTCAATAACACAACAGGTAACTTCAACACCGCAAATGGCTTCCAAGCCCTTTACGTCAACTCAACAGGTTCCTACAACACCGCAAATGGAATGAACTCACTCTACTTCAACGCAACCGGTACCTTCAACACCGCAAATGGCTTCAATGCCCTCTTATCGAACACAACGGGGAGCTACAACGTCGCGAATGGCGCCGCTGCCCTCTACGCGAACACAACGGGTAATTTGAATACCGCAAGCGGCTCTTATGCCCTCTTCTCCAACACAACGGGGAACTACAACACCGCTAATGGTGTCCAGTCCCTCTACTCCAATACGACAGGGGGCTACAACACCGCTAATGGCGTCAATGCCCTCTACTACAACACGACGGGCAACAACAACGCCGCTAATGGTGTCAATGCACTCTACTACAACACCATAGGTTACAACAACGTCGCCAACGGCTACCAATCCCTCTACTCTAACACGACGGGCAACAACAACTCCGCTAATGGTTACTATTCCCTCTACTCCAACACCACAGGGAATTTTAATACCGCAAGTGGTTCCTCTGCCCTCTATTACAATACCACAGGTTATAACAACACCGCTAATGGTGTCAATGCCCTCAACTTCAACACGACGGGGTACCAAAATACCGCGAATGGCTACCAATCCCTCCAAGCGAACACCACCGGGAGCAACAATACGGCGGATGGAGTGGCTACTCTCGTATCGAATACTACAGGCTCTTACAATGTCGCTTCGGGATTTAACGCCATGAAAGCGAACACCACAGCAGGGTTTAGCGTAGGTATTGGGGTACAGTCTCTCTTCAAGAATACCACCGGTAGCAACAACGTCGCTATTGGTTACAACTC